>NZ_JACHTO010000002.1:0-121977 GCF_020135895.1 Campylobacter sp. 2457A
TAAATTTCTTGCTGTGCTTTGTCCCCCATTTTTCTTATCAAATAAAATGAATCTTTCATCTTTTAAAGTGTATTCTTTAGCAATGTTTAATGAATTTTCATCAGTACTTCCATCATTAACTAAAACAACTTGTAAGTTTTTATAAGTTTGATTGATAACACTGTCTAAACATTCTTTTAAATAATCTTGTACATTATATATTGGTATGACTACACCAACTGTTTTGCTTTCCAATTGCAAATAAACCTCTTTTTATATTTGTACTTCAACATTCTTACTCAAATCTTTTATTTTATACTTTTTTAATAAATCCGAATAGATCCCATTTTCATAAAAATAATTTTTATTCATCTCATACACTCTCCACATCTCTGAAAAAAGATGGATAAAAGGTTGGTTTGTATCTAAAACAACCTTTTCTTGGATAAACTCCCTAGCTCTTATCCAAGGAATTTGACATGTTTTTTTATAATCCCAAGCATGATTTTTTAGCTGATTTTTTTCAACTTGCTCTGCTAAAAATGAAGGACCTATAACTCCCCAAGGAATTTGTTTTTTATAATCTATAATTTTTTCTGCTTCATTTATAAGAATTTTCCCAAATTCACAATTTTGAGGAAATTTTAAAAAAGAGGTTGTAATTCTTGGAAAATTTTCATCCTCATCAATCTCTTGAGAAAAGATATACTCTTGATCTAAATCAATATTTTTTAAACAAATCATATCAAGATCAACCCAAACTCCTCCTTTGATGTAAAGCATTTTATATCTAAAATAATCACTAAAGGCAGCTACACCAGCTCCTCTATCATCACTAAAATATTCATCAAAAAAAACGATTTCATTAGCATCTCTAAGCTCAAAATCATCAAATATTTCATTGAGTTTATTAAAAATTTTATCATCAAGATTGTAAGTATAGAGTATAAACTTATAGTTATTATCCAAAAAAGATTTTATAGATAATAATTCCATTAAGCCTATACCCTTTATAGGGGGGGGTATACCAAAAACTACTCACTTCTTGTTTCATTAATTAAACCTTTAAGTTTTTTATTTTAAAATTTTATCATATAAAAAATTAAATACAAATAATTCAAAAAAAGGATTTAAGGATGATATATGGGGGGGGTAATGCCATAATCTGTGGTAATGGTCCTAGTTTAAAAGAAATAGACTATAAAAGACTTCCAAAAGAATACGATGTTTTTAGATGTAATCAATTTTATTTTGAAGATAAATACTATCTTGGTAAAAATATAAAATATGCTTTTTTTAATCAAGGTGTTTTTTTAGAGCAATACTATACCGCTAAAAAATTAATTGAGAATCAAGAATACTTTATAGAAAATATCATCTGTTCAACTTTTAAAATTCACAAATTTTATGATAATTTTTTTCAACACTTTGATACTTTTTTTCCTGAATGTTTATTGGGATATAAAATATTAGATTCTTTAAAAGAATTTAGTTCTTATATCTATTTCAATGAAATTTACCATGATCAACGCATCACAAGCGGAATTTACATGTGTGCAATCGCTATCGCTTTGGGATATAAAAATATTTATTTAACAGGAATTGATTTTTATAAAAATAAAAATATCAATTTTAACACAGGTGAAAACATTTATGCTTATAACTTAGATCAAAAATACAACATTCAAGCAATTTTAGGAGATGTTAAGCCTTCTTATTTTCATGGCAAAGAAATTGATCTAAAAGCTTTAAAATTTCTCGAAAAAAAGTATCAAGTATCTTTTTTTTCTTTAAATCCTGATTCTATTTTAGCTAAAAATTTTCCATTAGCTCCACTTGTCAACCATTGCGATTTTAAAGTTCTCGAAAAAAACAAGGAAAGTATCCAAGATATATTAATACCGAAAGAAACCCCAATGATTCAAATTTATTATCATAAAATTTTTAACTCCCAAACCATTCAAAAGCGTTTGCAATTAAAAGAATATAATCAAGATAATAATTTAAAAAATTTCTACTCTCTATACGACACTGCTAAACAAAGAATTCAAAACCAACTTTCTTATAAACTAGGACAAGCTATGATAGAAAATTTAAAAAGCATACTAGGTTATATAAGAATGCCTTATGTTTTATCTTATATAAAACATAAGCACAAACAAGAACAAAAAGTTTATGAGGAAAAAATCAAAAAAGATCCTTCTTTAAAATTACCTCCTTTAGAATCTTATCCTGATTATGAGGAAGCTTTAAAAGAAAAACAATGTTTAACTTATAAATTAGGACAAGCTTTAATACAAGCTGATAAAGAATGGTATAGAGGTGGATATATCAAATTATGGTTTGAGATAAGGAAACTAAAAAAAGAATTTAGAAATAAAAAGGAAAAATATGCAAATAAAAATCGATAATTTAATCATATCTCAAAATTCTCCTTTAATCGTTCCTGAAATAGGCATCAATCACAATGGAAGTTTAGAGCTTGCAAAACTTATGGTTGATGCAGCTAAAAGAGCAGGAGCTAAAATTATTAAACATCAAACGCATATCGTTGAAGATGAGATGAGCGAGGCTGCAAAAAAAGTTATCCCAGGAAATGCAAAAATCAGCATTTATGAGATTATGAAAAAATGTGCTCTTGATTATAAAGATGAATTAGCTTTAAAAGAATATACAGAAAGCCTAGGTTTAACGTATCTTAGCACACCTTTTTCTCGTGCAGCTGCCAATCGCTTAGAAGATATGGGAGTGCATGCTTATAAAATAGGTTCTGGAGAATGTAATAATTATCCCTTGATCAAACACATAGCACAATTTAAAAAACCAATGATCATAAGCACAGGAATGAATAGTATAGAAAGCATAAAACCTACGGTAAAGATTTTAAGAGATTTTAAAATTCCTTTTGTTTTACTTCATACAACCAATCTATATCCAACCCCGATGCATTTAGTAAGACTGCAAGCTATGCTAGAGCTTTACAAAGAATTTCATTGTCTTTATGGGCTAAGCGATCACACAACGAGTAATCTTGCCTGTTTAGGTGCTGTTGCTTTAGGGGCTAGTGTTTTAGAAAGACATTTTACAGACAAAATGGATAGAGAAGGTCCTGATATAGTATGTTCAATGGATGAAAAAGCCTTAAAAGAACTTATTACCCAAAGTGAGCAAATGGTTCTTTTAAGAGGAGATAGCAATAAAAACGCTTTAAAAGAAGAGCAAGTAACTATCGATTTTGCTTTTGCAAGTATAGTAAGCATAAAAGAGATCAAAAAAGGACAAATACTTAGTGAAGAAAATATCTGGGTTAAGCGTCCTGGTATCGGTGGAATTGCTGCAGCTGAATTTGAAAATATTTTAGGTAAAAAAGCAAAAAAAGACATCAAAATCGATACACAACTTACTTGGGATGATTTTGAATGAAAAAAATAGTCTTTGTAAGTGGTACAAGAGCTGATTTTTCTAAAATAAAATCTTTAATGCTTAAAATAGAAAATTCTAATGAATTCGAATTATTTATATTTGCTACCGGTATGCATATGAGCAAAAAATTTGGATTAACTGTTAAAGAAATAGAAAAATGTGGTTTTAAAAATATGCATAAATTTATAAATCATGATAAATATTATCAAATGGATAAAGCCTTATCTGCTACTATTGATGGTTTTTCAAAATTTATACATGAAATTGAACCTGATTTAATCGTTGTGCATGGAGATAGAATCGAACCTTTAGCAGCTGCTATTGTTGGAAGTTTAAATAATATCTTAGTAGCACATATAGAAGGTGGAGAATTATCAGGAACTATAGATGAGAGCTTAAGACACGCTATAAGCAAACTTGCACATATACATTTAGTCAATGATAAAACCGCAAAAAAAAGGCTTATGCAAATGGGAGAAGATGAAAATTCTATTTTTATTATAGGTTCTCCTGATTTAGAATTACTCAATGCTAATAATATTAGTATTGAAGAAGTAAAAAAATATTACGATATCAACTATGAAAACTATGCCATAGCTATTTTTCACCCTGTTACAACAGAATTTAATTCTATGAAAGAACAAAGTGAAGAATTTGTAAATGCTTTAATTAAAAGCAAAAAAAATTATATTGTTATTTATCCAAACAATGATTTAGGTTTTGAATCCATTATGCAATCTTATGAAAAATTAAAAGATTTAAAACGCTTTAAAATTTTTCCCTCATTAAGATTTGAATATTTTATTATTTTATTAAAACATGCTGATTTTATCATCGGAAATTCAAGCTGTATTTTAAAAGAAGCTTTATATCTTGGCATCAATGGAATTTTAGTTGGCTCAAGACAAGACGCAAGAACAAATATAAAAGATGTTTTAAAAACACAAGCAAACGAAAAAGAAATTTTAAAACTCATTGAAAAACCTTTCAACTCTAAAAATAAAAAACATGAGATCAAAGCCTTAAAAAGCTCGGAAGAATTTTTTAAACTTTTGAAAGATGAAAAATTCTTTAGGATTAATAAACAAAAGAAATTTATGGATATAATATGAATTTAGCAATCATTCCAGCTCGCGCCGGATCAAAAGGGATAAAGAACAAAAACTTAGCACTTCTAAACAATAAACCTTTACTTTATTACACGATACATGCTGCTAAAAATTCTCATTTTATAGATAAAATTGTTTTAAATAGTGATGGGGATGAAATTTTAGAATACGGAAAAACTCAAGATATTGACACCCTAAAAAGACCGAATAAATTAGCACAAGATGATACAACTAGCGATAAGGTTATTTTGCATACTCTAGAATTTTATAAACATTATGAAAATATTGTTTTTTTACAACCCACCTCCCCTTTTAGAACTTATAAACACATTGATGAGGCTTTTTTAAAATTTCAAGAAGAACGATCAAATGCACTCATTAGCGTTACAGAATATGATAATAAAATTTTAAAAGCTTTTATGGTGGACAAAAAAGGCCATTTGCAAGGTATATGTAATGATAAATACCCTTTTATGCCCAGACAAAAATTACCAAAAACTTATATGAGTAATGGTGCAATTTATATTATAAAAACTGATCTATTTTTAAAAAATCCGACTTTTTTACAAGAAAAAACAAATTATTACATCATGGATGAAAAATCAAGTTTGGATATAGACAATGCTAAAGATTTGGAAAAAGCAAATAATATTTTACAACCTTCCTTCTAAACCCTTAATTTCTTTTTCCAAATTCAAAAAAAACTTTTCGTTAAATTCCCAAAAATCATTTTTGATTGTTTTTAAGATCTCTAAGCTTTTCTTTTTATCTTGATAATTTTGCCATAAAATTTCTTTATTTTTATTTTCATACCTACCTTTTTCATTAAATTCATAATGATAAAGGCATTCTTTGAAAACAGCTATTTTTTCACACAACATAAAATAAAAATAGCAAAAAAGTACATCCTCTCCATAACAAAGTCTTTCAAAAATATCAATTTTTTCAAAAATTTTAAGGATCAGATCTTTTTTAAAAACCTTTGCCCAAACCGACCAACAATAATGCTTTTGATTGGTTAAAAACTCTAAAAATTGCTTTTTGGTAAAAATTTCATCTTTTTTAAAACGATAAAATTGCTTAGTTTTTACCCTATGAACAAAAGCATCAAAACAAAGCAAATCTAACTCAGACTTAATGCTACAAAAAGCCACCTCACAAGCTTTTAAAGGCAAAAAATCATCCGCATCTAAAAACATCACAAAATCAGCACTTGATTTTAAAACTCCTAAATTTCTACTTGCAAAAGTACCTAAATTTTTATCATTTTTAAAAATTTTTATTCTTTGATCTTTTTTTGCAAATTCTAAGGCTATTTTTAAGCTTTTATCTTCGCTTTTATCATCAATAATTATAATTTCTATGTCTTTAAAAGTTTGGTTGATGCAACTTTGTAAAGCTCTTGAAAGAAAATTTTGAGCATTGCATACAGGGATAATAAGACTGATTTTTGGCATAATTTTCCTAATTTTTTGTTAAAATTATAAAAAATTTTATCTAAATTTTAAGGTTTTCATGAAAATTTTCATCCATCTTCCCACTTGGTTAGGCGATGCTGTGATGGCTTCAGTAGCTTTATACGGCATAAAAGAATATTTTAAAGACGCTGAGTTCATCCTTTATGGATCTTTTGCATCTACTCAGCTTTTTAAAAATTTTTCTCATTCTAAAATCATCATAGAGGATAGAAAAAAACGCTATAAACAAGCCTTAAAACTACGCAAAGAATTTAAAATAGACTTTGCCATCTCTTTTAGATCAGCCTTATCTTCTAAAATCATTTTAAATATATTAAGAGCGAAAAAAAGATATTTTTTTAACAAGCGTAATTTTAAAGAAGAGCATCAAGTTTTAAAATACCTTTATTTTGTAGAAAATTCTTTTAATTTCAAAATTCATTCTAAAGAACTGCGACTCCCAATCAAAGCAAGATTTCCACATCCATTGATACTTAAAAATGGTAAAAAAATTCTAGGGATCAATCCAGGAGCTACTTTTGGAAGTGCTAAGCGTTGGGATGCTAAGTATTTTGCCGAGGTAGCAAAAGAATTTTCAAAAAGCCATGAAATTTTAATTTTTGGTGCAGGTAATGGCGAACAAATTCTTTGCGATGAGATCGAAAAGCTTTTAAAAAAATCAAACATTAAAGCTAAAAATCTTTGCAATAAAACAAGCATTCAAACCTTATGTCAAAATATAGCTTTTTGTGATCTTTTTATCACAAACGATAGCGGCCCTATGCACATAGCAGCTGCTTATAAAATCAAAACCATAGCTATCTTTGGTCCTACCAAATTTACTCAAACCTCGCCTTGGCAAAATCCTAACGCAAAATTAGCGCATTTAAATCTAGGCTGTATGCCTTGTATGCAAAAAACTTGCCCTTTAAAACATCATAAATGCATGAAAGATTTAAAACCTGAATTGGTTTTAAAAAAAATCATTAGCAATTAAAAATACTTTTATACTTTATAATTTTATTAATCTTTTTCTTGTAAGACATTTTTAAAAATATAAAATATAATCTACAGACCTCTCTTATTATTTTTTTGAAAACACATATCTTTCTATCCCTTTCTATTATAGTAGTAGGTATATTAGTAAATTTTATCAAAGATGGCGTATATACTATAGTAAAAACTCTAGAATGATAATACATATCTATAAGATTATCTACAGGCTTAAACCAAAATCTTAAACGAGAGATTAATTTTAAAGCAGCACTAGGTTTTAGAAAATATCCTTGAGTTCCACCAATACTTTGTATTGTAAATGAAAAATTATCTTTCAATGAAGTCATTTTTGTTTTCGTTATATAGCAAAACCTTATATATTCATAACGACTTTGTATTAAATCGTCTAAATACCCCCCCCCCCGCTATTTAAAAACTCATCACTAAATTCCACATCATCTTCTAAGATGATAATAGGTTCATCAAGCTTAATGCATTCTTGCCATAATTTATGATGACTAGCAAAACAAGCTTTTTCACCATCACTAAGCTCTCTACCCATCACCCAAGAAGCCCACCAAGGAAAATGTTCTTTAAATTCTAAATGATCATTATTTTTTGCATCAACAGCTTTAAAAAATATAAACTCTAATTTTTCTTTTAACTCAGGATTGTATGCAAAAAGCTTATTGATTTCATTTCGCATATGTTCCTTTCTATTCTTGGAGCGTTCTAAGTTGATAATAAAAACTTTCATCAAAACTTCTCATCAACCATTTGACAAAGTGCATGGATGATTAAAATATGCATTTCTTGAATTCTTGCTGTATCATTACTTGGCACAACAAGATTGTAATCACAAATTTCATTCATTTTGCCACCACTTTTTCCACTTAGTCCTATGCAAAGCATTTTGAGTTCTTTTGCTTTTTTAAAAGCCTCTAAAACATTAGGACTATTTCCACTTGTTGATATTCCCACTAAGATATCTTTTTCATTTGCCAAAGCCTCAAGCTGTCTTGAAAATACAAACTCAAATCCGTAATCATTGCCTATAGCGCTAAGTGCTGAAGTATCAGTAGTTAAAGCTATACCCGCTAAAGCCTTGCGTTCTTTTTTATAACGACCGCTAAGTTCAGCGGCAAAATGCTGAGAATCTGCAGCACTTCCACCATTTCCACAAATAAGAATTTTGCCGTGCTCTTTTAAGCACTGACATATCAATTCACCTACTTTTGCAATTTGTCCTTTAAGAATTTCACTCGCTTTTAATACTTCTTGATGCTCTTGCCATTCTTTTTCTATAAGATCAATCATTTTATTTCCTAATTTTTTCTATAATTTTACTCGTGCTAAAACCCTCTTCAAATTCGATCAATTCAACCCTTGAAACAAGATCAGCCCCTACAACTTCCTTACCTTGATAATCAGCACCCTTAACCAAGATATCAGGCTTTAAGTCCGCGATTAATTTTAAAGGTGTATCTTCATTAAAAATCACAACAAAATCCACAAAATAAAAAGCCGCCAACATACAAGCTCTTTGAAACTCTGAATTTATAGGTCTTTCACTTCCCTTTAAGCGGCACACACTCTCATCAGAATTTAGCCCTACTATTAACACATCACCTAGTTTTTTCGCTTTTTGAAGATACTTTATATGCCCAAAATGCACTATATCAAAACATCCATTAGTAAAAACGACTTTTTTATTTTTATCGCTTAAAATTTTCATAAGCTCATTTTTACTAACAATTTTTTTCTCCAAATCACTTCTTTTAAAGCTTTTTATCTCATCAAAACTCACACTCACACTACCCACTTTACTCACAACAACCGCTGCCGCTTCATTGGCAATTTCACAAGCTTTAAAAATATCCACTTTATTTGCCAAACAAAAAGCTAAAACCGCGATCACGCTATCCCCTGCTCCGGTAACATCATATACTTCTAAAGCCTTAGCTGGTGCAATGTGTAATTTTTGATCATAAACAGCAATTCCCGCTTCTGAAAGAGTGATCATGGAATATTTTAAATTAAAATTATCTTTTAATTTTTTAATGCCTTTTTCTAAATTCTCTCCATCTAAATTTTCAAATTTTAAAGCCTCTAAAGCTTCTTTTTTGTTTGGAGTGAGTAAAGTTGCACCACTATATTTGCTAAAATCACTCCCCTTTGGATCGATTAAAATAGGAATGCTTAATTCATTAGCCTTTTGTATAAATGCTTTGCATACCTTAGAGGTTAAAACCCCTTTAGCATAATCACTCAAAATTACCGCTTGAAAATCTTTAATGTATTTGCAAAATAAAGTGATGAGTTCTTCTTCTAAAACTATATCATTTACATCTTCTTCATCAAGTCTTAATACTTGCTGATTATGTGCCATAATACGATTTTTAAAAGGAGTTTTACGCCCCGTTTCGATCAAAAACTCACCTTTTAAATTCTCTTTTAAAAACTCACTATTTCTATCATCTCCTATAACGCCCAATGCAAAAACATCCGCTCCCAAGCTTTTTAAATTCGCATAAACATTTGCAGCTCCACCAAGTCTTTGATCTTGCTTTAAAGTTTTTGCCACTAAAACAGGGGCTTCAGGACTAATACGCGAACAATCACACCAAGTGTAATTATCCACCATAAAATCTCCGATAATAAGAATTTTAGGTCTTTGCTGACTTAAAAATTCAAGCATTCACTTCCTTTTCAAAAAGTCGTTTAATTTCATCTAAATAATCTTTAATTCCCGCCTCAAGACTAAATTTTGGCTGATAAGCCCAATCCTTAGAAAGATCAGCTTGAGTATGGAATTGATAAGCTTTAACATAAGGATTTGGGATATACTCGCAAGGTAAATTTGTGCCTAGTTCTTTTTGCAAAATATCAACTATATCTTGAAAAGTCCTTGCTACACCACTACCTACGTTATAAACACCGCATTTAGAATCAAGTGCAACCAAATTCGCATCAATAGCATCTTTAATATACACAAAATCTCTATAAATTTGATCACTCTTTTCAAACAAACGAGGATTTTTACCTGCTAAAATTTGATGGCCAAATTGCACTACCATAGATGCGGTTTTATTTTTATAAAATTCACCTTTTCCATATACATTAAAATATCTAAGTCCGACAAGATGGGCTTTATCATAATATTTTCTTGCGATTTTATCCATCATAAGTTTTGAAAATGCATAAGGGTTTTTAGGATCTTCAACCCCAACTTTTTGAGGACTTGGCTGATTGCCATAAACTGAAGCAGAACTTGCATAAATCAATTTTGCATTGATATCTATACTCAATTCTATAAAATCTTTAAAAGTATTTAAATTTGTTGTTAAAACTTTATTTTGATTATAAACTGTAGTATCTGAAATAGCTGCTTTATGAAAAATCACATCGGGCTTAAAGTTTTTAATCTTTTGTAAAGTTTTTTCATCTTTAATATCCCCAACGTAAAGCTCACCATCAAAATCAAGCAAATTTTTAAAATGTCCAAAACATTCTAAATTTCCATTATCTAAAAGTTCATTGCTTGACATTTTATCAATGATTAAAATTTCATGATCTTTTTGCAATTCTAAAGCAAGTCCAGATCCTATAAAACCTGCTCCACCTGTAATGGCTATTTTCATTTATTTTTTTCCTTTCTCAAAAAAACTTAAAACTTCTTTTAAATTTTCAAATTGCTTAAAAAAATTTCCTTCTTTTTTTTCTTGACTAACCAAAATCAAAGTTTTGATGTTTGCATTAAAACCCGCTTGCATATCGCTTAAATTATCCCCTATAAATACAGAATTTTCCATATCTATATCAAATTCTTTTTTAGCCTTTAAAAGCATACCAGGCTTAGGCTTTCTGCAATCACAATCTTGCAAATGCGGACAATGATAAATTTTAGAAAAATGAATTTTTTCCTTTTCAAATTCTTTCAAGAAAAAATCACAAAGCTTAGAAAAATCTTCCTCGCTATAATACCCTCTTGCGATACCTGATTGATTTGTAATGATAAAAAGCAAATAATCCTTTTTTAAAAAATAACGACACAAATCAAAAATACCTTCACAAAATTCAAAATCTTCAATTTTATAAACATATTTTTTGTCGATATTTATAACACCATCTCTATCTAAAAATAACGCTTTTTTCATAAAAAATATTATAGTATATTTTAAAAAAATATCAGCTTTTAAAATAAAAAATATTGCAAAAAATAAAAATATATTCTTTGAAATGATTAAGGAGATTATAAAAATATAAGATATATAATAGCTTTGACATTAAATTAAATTAAGGAGAAGTGTCAAATGAAAAAAATGTTAGTAATCTCTGCATTAGCATGTATCGGTGTTTCAGCTTTTGCTGCTGATGGTGCAACTATATTTAAAAAATGTGCGGTATGCCACGGTGCAAAAGCAGATAAAGTTTATTTAAATAAAGTTCCAGCTCTTAAAACTTTAAGCTTTGAAGAAAGAGCACAAGCACTTAAAGAATATAAAGCAGGCACAAGAAACAAATTTGGCCAAGGTGCTATTATGAAAGTTCAATTAAATAGCTTAAGCGAAGCTGATTTAGAAGCTGTTGATAAATATATTGAAACTTTAAAATAATTTCAAGGCTTTCATTTTTATAATGAAAGCTCAATCTTTTTTATCTTTTAAAGCCTTTTTTTTACGATTTTCAAGCTCTATAGCATCACGTAAAGACTCTTCATCATCATTTAAAGTAACAAATTTGTAATCATCATCAAATTGTTTAGTTTTTATTCCCCAAAGCAAGATAGCTAAAATCACACAAAAACCAAGAATTGAAACAGCTATCATCATCGTAATCACACTATTCATTTTTTATCCTTAAAGCATTTAAAACCACCATTATACTACTAAAAGACATAGAAATCGCTGCAATTAAAGGATTGATAAGTCCTAAAAAAGCCAAAGGTATAGTACAGGCATTATAAAGTAAAGAAAGAGCTAAATTTTGCTTGATGATTTTATAAGTATTTTTTGAAATTTGTATAGCATTTTTTAAAGAATTTAAATCATTTTTTAAAAGCAAAATATCACTATTTTCGATCGCCAAATCACTTCCTTCACGCAAACTTACAGAAACAGCAGCGTATTTTAATGCCAAAGCATCATTAACCCCATCACCCACAAACAAAACTTTTTTATTTTGACTTAGTTGCTCTATGGTTTGCATTTTTTCTTCAGGCAAACAAGCAGCTTTAAAATCTGAAATTTCAAGCTCATTAGCAATTTTTTCAACTGCTTTATAATTATCGCCGCTTAAAATCATCACTTGAGTTTTTATAGATTTAAGATAAGTGATCAAGTCTTTAGCCCCTTCTCTTAAAACACTTGAAAATTCAAAATAAGCCAAAACCTCATCATTTTTAGCAAAAATAAAATGAGAATTATTAAATTCTTTATCAAAAACTATGTTATTTTCTTGTAAAAATTTCAAATTTCCACCTAAAAAAACTTTATCGCTTATTACAGCCTTAATGCCCTTTGCTTGTATATTACTCACTTCTTTAAAATCCAAATTTAAACGTTTAGCGTTTTTATTTTTACTTAAAAATTGCGCGACACTTTTTGAAATCGGATGATTTGAAAGCGAAACAAAGGTATAAATTTCATCAATATTTAATTTTTCATGCAAGAAAAAATCTTTCACCTCTAAATTAGGCTTAGTTAAAACTCCTGTTTTATCAAACACAACCATATTGCATTTTGAAAGATCTTCAACCACACTTGAACTCTTAAATAAAATTGCTTTTTTTAGTGCTCTACCAAGTGCTACAAGATTGCTAACTGGAGTAGCCAAAGCTAAAGCACAAGGACAAGCTATGATTAAAACTGAAATGGCATTGATTAAAGAAATTTCAATTCCAGCCTTATAATAAAAAAACCACACCAAAAAGCATATCAAAGCAAAACTTAAAACCACGCGAGAAAAATAAGAAGAAATTTGAGAAACCAAACTTTCAAGTTTTGCTTTTTTCATACTTGCAAATTCCAAAAGCTTTATGATTTGACTTAATTTAGAATCATTATAAATTTTACTCGCCTCATATTCAATACTTCCATCTAAAACAATACAAGCAGAATTGATCACATCTCCTTGCTTAACCAAACAAGGCTCGTTTTCTCCACTTAAGGATGAAGTATCAATACTTGCTTCACCTTTTTTACAAATTCCATCGATTAAAATTTTATCTCCACTTTTGAGTAAAATCCTATCCCCCACACACACTTTTTGCACTTCTTTAGGACTAAAATCTTTTCCATTAAAAACCATAACCTCATTTTGCAAAAAATCATTCAAACCGTCTATAGTGTCTAGAGCGCGTTTTTTGCTAAACATTTCAAGATATTTTCCTATAAATACAAAGCAAATAATCATCGCAACCGAATCAAAATAAACCTCAGAAGATCTTGAAAACATAGCCCATAAAGAATAGCTATACGCCAAAGTAGCGCCGCTAATGACTAAAGTATCCATATTAAGGCTTTTAAGTTTTAAAGATCTCAAAGCACTTTTATAAAAATTAGATCCGGTATAAAAAAGAACAGGAGAGCAAAGAATGAATTCAAAAAAATTCAAAATATCCTTTGTATCTCTATCCATACCGCTAAAAAAACCAGCATATTTTGCCACTGCAATCCACATGATATTCATCACACAAGCAATACCCACTACAAGCTTAGAATAAAATTCCCTTTTCATCAAATCAGCTTTTTTCGAGCTTTTAGCAGGATTATACGCACTTGCTTTATAGCCTATGCTTTCGATTAAATTTAAAATTTGACTCAAAGAAATGCTTTCTTTATCGAAAACTATCCTTGCTTTATGGCTTAAATGATTGATATCTAGTTCTAAAATTCCTTGCTGTTTGATTAAAATCTTTTCATTAAGCCACACACAAGCTGAACATTCAATACCATGAATCATAAGATAAATTTCACTAAAACCTTCCTTAGTTTGAGTGATAAATTCATCATAATTTTTATTTGAAAATTCTAAATTTACAGGCTTTAAAGATCGATCTCCTAATCTTTCATAAAATTCATCCAAGCCCGTTTCATGCAAGATTTTCCAAACACTCTCACATCCTTTACAACAAAAAAATTTATCTTTATAAAGAATCATTTGGGATTTTTGATAACTTAATCTACAATGTTCACATTTCATAATTAATCTTTAAAAAATATTTTTTTATAATTATAAACAAATATATGCAAATTATTTGACAAAAAGTATATTTTTTTATTAAAATCACAATTTTAATTTACTACTGCAAATGACTGCATAATTTCTTGCGAGGGCTTATGGAAAAAGAAAAAAAACAACATCAAAGAACCCATATTCCAGTTGAGGGTTATAAAATAGAAGACTTAAAATTACTTGATTTAGAAAATTTAGTCAAAATTGCAAACGAATGCGAAATAGAAAATCCACGCGAATTTCGTCGCCAAGAACTTATTTTTGAGATTTTAAAAGCACAAACTAAAAAAGGCGGCTTTATACTTTTTACCGGAATTTTAGAAATTTCAAGTGAAGGTTATGGCTTTTTAAGAGGTATGGATTCTAACTTAAGCGATAGTGTTAATGATGCTTATGTTTCTAATTCTCAAATCCGTAAATTTGCATTGCGTGTAGGCGATATCGTCACAGGACAAGTTAGAGAACCTAAAGATCAAGAAAAGTATTACGCGCTTTTAAAAATCGAAGCGATCAATTATATGCCTTTACAAGAAGCTAAAGAAAGGCCATTATTTGACAATCTAACTCCGATTTTCCCTACTGAAAAAATCAAACTCGAATACGATCCTATGAAATTAACAGGACGCGTTTTAGATCTTTTTACCCCTATAGGAAAAGGGCAACGTGGGCTTATCGTAGCACCACCTAGAACGGGTAAAACAGAACTCATGAAAGAATTAGCAGCTGCAATTGCTAGAAATCACCCAGAAATGCATTTAATCGTTCTTTTGGTTGATGAAAGACCTGAGGAAGTAACCGATATGCAACGTTGCGTTAAGGGTGAAGTTTTTAGCTCCACTTTTGATTTACCTGCTTATAATCACGTTCGCGTTGCAGAACTTGTTATAGAAAAAGCAAAAAGAATGGTTGAAACAGGCAAGGATGTCATCATTTTACTTGATAGCATCACAAGACTTGCTAGAGCTTACAATACAGCAACTCCTAGCAGCGGAAAAGTTTTAAGTGGTGGTGTAGATGCAAACGCACTCCATAAACCAAAACGCTTTTTTGGTGCCGCTAGAAATATAGAAAATGGTGGATCTTTAACCATCATAGCTACAGCATTAATCGACACCGGTTCTAGAATGGATGATGTGATTTTTGAAGAATTCAAAGGAACGGGAAATAGTGAAATCGTACTTGATAGAAATATTTCTGATAGAAGAATTTATCCTGCAATCAATATCATCAAATCAGGAACAAGAAAAGAAGAACTTTTACAAGGTGTTGGGGAACTTCAAAAAATTTGGGCAATACGCTCGGCTATTTCTCAAATGGATGATGTTGAAGCACTTAAATTTTTATATTCTAAAATGCTAAAAACTAAAGACAATGTCGAACTTTTATCTATAATGAATGAGTAAAAATGCTTCAAGCACTAGCCGTTAAATATAGACCAAAAACCTTTGATGAGCTTATAGGGCAAAAAACTGTTAGCACAAGTTTAAAATACGCACTCAATAACAACCGCCTAGCCCATGCTTATCTTTTTTCAGGTTTAAGAGGTAGTGGAAAAACCTCTAGTGCTAGAATTTTTTCTCGAGCTTTGGTTTGCGATCAAGGGCCTAGCGATACTCCTTGTGGAACTTGTAGGCAGTGTATCGCGGCTTTAGAGGGAAAACACATTGATATCATAGAAATGGATGCGGCAAGCAATCGTGGTCTTGAAGATATACAAGCTTTGATCGAACAAACTAAATACGCTCCTTCTATGGCTCGTTTTAAAATTTTCATTATCGATGAAGTGCATATGCTTACCCCTCAAGCTGCAAACGCACTTTTAAAAACCTTAGAAGAACCGCCAAGTTATGTAAAATTTATACTTGCAACCACCGACCCTTTAAAACTTCCCGCTACGGTTTTATCAAGGACTCAACATTTTCGCTTTAAGCAAATTCCACAAAGCGAAATTCAAAATCATCTTAAAGAGATTCTCATCAAAGAAAATGTTCGTTTTGAAGAAGAAGCTTTAAAATTTCTTGCAAGAAGTGGCAATGGATCTTTAAGAGATACGCTGACTTTGCTTGATCAAGCTATTATTTTTTGTCAAAATGATATTAGCGTACTTAAAATCACTGATATGTTAGGCTTTTTAGATCCAAATAAAATCAAAGAATTTTACCATGCTATTTTGACTAAAAACAAAGAAAAAGTTTTTGAGTTTTTAGATGAGCTTAAAGAATATGAAGCCTCTAGCGTTATAGATGAGATGCTATTTTATCTTAAAGAAAGTTTTTTTGCTAGAAGCACTGAATTTTCAACTCTAATTTATGAAAGATTTTTCCGTATTTTAGCTCGTGCTAAAAATATGATTTGCGATGATGATGGCTTTACGCTTTGTGTGATGGCTTTTATGATGATGGAAGCAAGTTATCTTAAAGAAATTGATACACAAATCAATGAAATGGAGCAAAAAAAAGCTGAAAATATCACTCCAAAAATCACACCGATTTTAGAACAAAAAATTGAGGAAAAACCAAAAGCAAAAAATGCCTATGAATTGCTTTTAGAAGCTATATACGATAGAGATTATGAACTTGGGGAATGTTTTGAAAAAAGCACTCGATTTATCAGTTATGAAGATGAGATTTTAACGATAAGTTCTAATGCAACAGGGGAAAATCGTACCCAACTTAATAAAGGCTTTAAACTCATACAAGAGCTTTTAAAAGATAAATTAGGACAAAATGCAAAAATTGCTGTGCAAAAAGAAATAGTCATTGATGAAAGCAAACTCCAATCCATCACTCAAGAACCTAGCACTCTTTCAAATTCAAAACTCGATCTTAATTCATCTTTTAATGAACTCAAGCAAGGTGCTAAAAAATTTAATCCCGAAGAAGATGTTAAAGAGGCTTTAAAAGATTGCTTTGGAGAGCCTCAAATTCAAGAATAATCAAATATTTTTTAACCGCAAAGAATTAAGCACAACTGTTATAGAACTAAAACACATAGCCAAAGCTGCAAAATGCGGACTTAAAGCTATGAAAGGCACAAAACCCGCTGCGATAGGAATACAAAGTGTATTATAGATAAAAGCCCAAAAAAGATTTAATTTGATTATTTTTCTTGTTTTTTTAGAAAGAGAAAAACAATATAAAATATTTGCTAAATTTTCCTTAATCAAAATAAAATCCCCTGTTTTTTTAGCCAATTCATTAGCCTTTGAAAAACTCATACTCACACTTGCTAAAGATAATCCCGCTGCGTCATTTAAACCATCTCCTATAAACAAAGCTTCTTTAGAATTTTTAATGATTTGCAATTTTTCTTCTGGCTTTAATTGCGCATAAAAATCATCAATATCTAATTCTTTGGCTATTTTTTCAACACTTTCTTGATTGTCTCCACTTAAAATAACACTTTTAATCCCTTGTTTTTTTAATCCTACTATGAGTTCTCTTGCACCCTCTTTTAAAGAACTATCAAGCAAAACTCCCCCTAAACAATGAGAATTTTTTGCGAAATACACCTTGATACTGCTTAAATTTTTAAATTGATTAAAAAAATGATCGCATTCTTTAGTATCTAGGCCTTTGCTATCTAAAAAATACCGACTTCCTATAAAATACGTATCATCATTTTCTTTATAAATTATACCTGCACCAACGACAATCTCACCCTCGCCTTTTAACTCAACATGGGTATTTTTACTCAAACTTTTTGCAATAGGATGAGAACTTAAAGTCTCTATCTCACAAAGTTTTTGAAAATCATCTTGATTTAGATTGTGCTTAATGATCTCTAATTCTTCTTTAGTTAAAGTTCCGGTTTTATCAAAATAAGCAAGTTTGATTTGGCTTAACTTTTCTAAAGCGGCAGGATTTTTAAGCAAAATAAAATTTTTAGCTGCATTTGAACTTGCTACAACTAAAGCAATAGGCGTTGCAAGCCCTAAAGCGCAAGGACAAGAGATTAAAAGCACAGCACAAGCACGCAAAAAAGCTGTATTTAAATTTGCTCTAAAAAGCCAAAATAAAAATACACACAAAGCTAAAATGATGATAGATGCAACAAAATATTTAGAAATTTTATCCGCTAAAGTTGCCAATGGAGTTTTTATATTTCCTGCATAAAAAACTAAATTTTTAATTTGTTCTAAAGTGCTATCCATTGCTTTTTTATTTGCTTTAATTTTTAGCATACCATTTAAAACAATACCACCTGCTTGCACCTCATCGTTTTCTTTTTTTAAAACAGGAAAAAATTCTCCATTTAAAAAGCTCATATCTACTTCAGCACTTCCGCTTAAAATCGCCCCATCAGCAACGATACTTTCACCTTCTTTGACTAAAATAACATCTCCGGCCTTAACAAAGGCACTAGAAATTTCCTTAACTTCATCGTTTTCAAGTAAAATTCTTGCCTTTTTTGTATCAATTTTTTCAAGATTTTTTTGATAGCTTTCAGCCTTGAGTTTGATTTTATTTTCAAGATATTTTCCTAAAAGCACAAAGGAGATAATCATCATAGCACCGCTAAAATACAAATGCTTTTCATCAAAAATTCTAAAATAAATCAAACAAGAATACACAAAAGCACTCATCACCCCTAAAACAATAAGAGTGTTCATATCTAAATTTTTATTTTTCAATCCCAAAAAAGCATGAGAAAAAAAATCTCTCCCGCAATAAAAAATCCCAAAAAAGCTTAAAAACATTTGCATATTTTGTGAAAAAAAACTTTGATCAAACATTTCAAAATACATCACAACAACACTTAAAACTATGCTTAAAAGTAAATTTTTTCTAAGCTCGATGTGTTTTTTTATTTTATACTCTTCCAAGCTTTGCTCATCTTCTAAAATTTCAAAGCCCAAATTTTTTATTTTTGCTAAAATTTCTTTGCGTTTTTCATCCTTTTGGATGAGAAAAATTCCACTCGAATTCACATAAGAAACACTAGCTTCTTCAACGCCTTCTATTTTTTTGCATGCTCTTTCTATGGCATTAGAGCAATTGACACAAGTCATCTTTCCTATTTTGACACGAAATTCTTGCATTTTTACATACGCTCTACGATCTCAAATCCTAATTCTTGAAATTCATTTTTAAAATTTTCCAAATTCTCTTCTTGTAAATTTACACTTAAAATTTTATTCTCCAAATCTATATCGATTAAACCATATTCATCTTGCAAGGAATTTTTTATCAAATTGACACAATTTATACAATTGACATTTTTTACTTTAAATTTCATGAGTCTTCCTTTCTTATGATACTTGGTTGTATTGTAATATGTCCTATATTAAAATGCTCTAAAAGCTCACTTGAAAGCTCTTGATAAAGCTTTTCAAATTCTAACAATTCTTTAATATCCACTTCGATATGTAAAGTTGCCACAAACATTTTATTTGTAATTTCTACGATATGTAAATCCAAAATTTTACTCACTTGATGGTGCTTTAAAATCAACTCTTCAACACTTTTTACATCCACAGGTGAAGTTTCTAATAAAATATTGATACTTTTTCTTAATAACTTAATCGACCACCTTAAAAGTAAAAGAGATAAAATCAAAGCTAAAATCGTATCAATATAAACAATTTGAGTATAATAAACAACGACTCCACCTATAATCACAACTAAAGATCCAAGCAAATCACTCATCATGTGCAAAAAAGCGGACTTCATATTGACATTATCTAAATTTGCACCCTTAAACATCAAAAAAGTATTAAAAGCATTGACTAAAAAACCTAAAATTGCAACTACAATCATAGTTTTTGCATCTATATTTACTGGATAAAATAATTTTTCTATGCTTTCATAGATGATAAAAATTGCAGATAATATAATCGTTAAAGCATTGATAAAAGCCACTAAAATTTCTAATCTAAAATAACCAAAGGTTTTTTGCTTGTCTTTAAATTTTTCAATCGCAATGATCGCAAAAAAACTAAGGGCTAAGGCAAAAACATCGGAAAACATATGCAAAGTATCGCTTAATAATGCTAAAGAATTTGAAAGTATAGAATACACAAATTGCACAAGCATCATTAAAAAAGTCATAATAAGGGATATTTTTAAAATTTTCTTATCCACATTACGCGCATCCGAATGATCATGATGATGGTAGTGATCGTGATGATGATCGTGGCATTTTTTAACTAGAGGTTTGTGCGATAGATACTTTTGCATTTTTATCCTTTTTATTTTTATTGTATAATAAAAGAATAAAAATTTAAGAAAAAACAAGCTTTTTGCAATTATTTTTTAAAATTTAATCCTGATTTGCGTGTCTTGTCATCATGAAACTTTGCTCAAAAAAGATAAGCAAAGTCACACTCACCCCTATAGCCAAAGCTAAAGTTACAGAAACAGTAGTTAAAAAATAATCAAAAAATTGCACCAAAAAATCAGTTTTAGCTTGAAGATCTTCACTGCGTATAAAAGAAATCAGATGCAAAATCGCCTTATAAGCATAAATTCCTGGGATCATCGGTATAAGTGCAGGAAATGCGATAATTTCTGCAGGAGTTTTCATAATCTTAGCCAAAATTATACCCAAACAACCTATACAAAAAGAGGCCATAAAAGTTGCTATTGCTAAAGTTTGAAAGTGAAAGTATTCTGTTAAAACAAAACGAAAGCCATGGGCAATAGCCGCTAAGAACGCAGAAGCGATCAACGTTTTTAAAGGAGGATTACAAGCATAGGCAAATCCAAAACCAGCCAAAGCAGCAAAAAACATATCTTTTAAAACAAATTCTATCATTTTAAAATTCCAAAATTTGATAAACTAAGTGTCATGTAAATTCCAAGAGCGATACAAGAAATCAAAATCGCAACGCTAATAATACGACTTACACCCATTAAAATATGATCTTTAAGTATATCAATAACTGAATTAATAAAAAAAACACCAGGGATAAGATACAAAATACTAGAACCTAAAGCCACATCAGATGTATTAGTATAGCCCATATTAAGCCCTAAAAAAACAAAACCCGAAGAAACAAAAGAGCAAATGATGTATTGAATTCTTAAATCTATTTTGATTTTTGTCAATAAAAATCTTAAAATTAAACCCAAAAAAGTTCCAAAACACACCAAAACACCCGAACCAAAATCCCCTCCAAAAAGCCTACAAAAAGCCGAATTTGCAATAGAAACCAAAATAAGAGTAACTATAAAAGAACGCTTTTCTTGATGAGTAACTTGATCAAATATAGCTTTTGCTTTTTCAAGATCATATTTATGATCATATATAGCCCAACTTAAAGCACTCAAATCCAAAATGATTTTGAAATTAATATAAGCATGATGATTAGGGATAACATAAGTTCTATGCAAAGAATTATCACTTTTATCAACAATATTTAAAGTGATGTGGTGAAAAAAGAAATTGATATTGATCTCATAACCATAAACTTCAGCGATCCTTCCTACACATTTAGCTACCCTAGATGTATAAGTTCCAGCTCCTAATAAAGTTTTAGTATAGACTATAAGAAAGTTAGTTAAACTTTGTATATCAGGCTTTTGCATATATATTTCTTTGTGATTAAAATTGATCTATTATAACAAATTTTTAAAAT
This sequence comes from Campylobacter sp. 2457A, assembly GCF_020135895.1. Lineage (NCBI taxonomy): Bacteria > Pseudomonadati > Campylobacterota > Epsilonproteobacteria > Campylobacterales > Campylobacteraceae > Campylobacter > Campylobacter sp. 2457A. The sequence continues at coordinate 21,780 of NZ_JACHTO010000002.1, forward strand.
AAAAAATATAAATTGTAGGAAAATTTCTAAAATTTAAAGAAGTTAAAAAAAGATAAAAGCGGCTTTAAACCGCTTTTATTATTTACCAGCAACTGAAACTTGATTTGGATTATCTGCTGCACGAGCAACCATGCACTCTTTTAAAACAGCAGCGTCGTTTGCGTCTTTAACTTTTTTATTGATCCAACGTTCAATTTGTTTCATTGTTTTTGATTCTGGTTCTGGAGCTTCATACTTTGCCATTAAACTAGCACAATCAGCTAAAGCAATGATAGGCAATAAACCCAAAAAAAGTAATTTTTTCATATCACTCACCCCTTAAAATTTCACATTATACATTAACATAACATTATCAGCTCTTGATTTTTCTTTCTTAGCTCCACCAAGTGGCAATCCACGATTTCCCCATTTGTTTTGGATATTGGTATAGCTTAATCTTAAGAATTGATATCTATCAAGCTGATAAATCACGTAGAAATCATTTGCTATACCTCTAGTCATTCTTATATTAAGTGGATCGTTGATGCTTGGACGACTCATAGTATACCAGTATCTGCTACCCCAGAAGAACTCATAACCTACTTTTAAAGCTTTAGTAAAGTCATAGCGTCCGCCTACATGCACCGCATAACCATCTTTTTCGTTAAATGCTAAAGAACTAGCTCTGCCATTAGCTAATGGCGACCAATAAGCATTCGCATTACTTCCATTGTAATACCCTAAAGACGCAAACCAGTTAAAGTCGGTTCCGAAAGTATTGTAGTTTTCAAAATGGATATTGGCAATAGTTGCATCACCTAGATTTTTAACACCTGCTCCACCGATTAAACTATTCATCGCAGAATTACCAAGATCAATCGGTAAAGAGAAATCAGTCATACGTGCTATATTGAAAATAATCAAGTTATTTCCCATACTACCTAAAGGAAGTTCTCCTTCTACAGCTGCATAGTAAAGATTTGCATCCGCATCTTGTTGATCACTCATCCAATCTCTTACTTTTCCTTCTTCATCCCATTGATAAGTCTTACCATAAGCAGCACGGATAGCTACTTTATAATCTTGTAAGCTTTCAGGTTTGTAAGTGATAACCGCAGCATCACCTAAGGCATTGATCGCTAAAGCTGGATAGGTTGATTGTCTTAAAGCATTGTTTCTAAGATTTGTTCCAGGACCATCAGTTCCAGGTTGTCTTCCTATAGTTGCAATCCACTCAGGTGTGATGTAATAATCAAGATAAGCTCTATCTACATAAAGGATAGGACCACTTGTTCTTGTGTTTCTTCCTGCATCTAAATCATAAGGAGTTCCACCCCATCCCATTTGAGACCAGTTTTTAGCCATAGACAAGCGACCATAGAATTTAGTTTTTTCATTGATATCTGCATTCATATTTAAATGAAGTTCCATCATCCACTTGTTATTTGCATGATAACTTGTGGTAGGAAGTTTGTAGTTTGTGTTTGAAACGGCATTTGAGAATTCAAGTCCGAATTTAACTTTGCTTAAAGCAGCTTGGAATTCATTATCATCTGCTCTATCGTTAAGATCAGCAAGTTCAGCATTAACTTCTTTGTTTTGCTTAGCTTGTGCTTCTCTTTCTTTTCTGATTTCTTTTAATTCGGCTTGAATTTTTGCAAGCTGTTTTTGAAGCTTAGTGATTTCATCATCTGTAGTTTGTGCAAAAAGTGATGATGAAAGAATACAAGCACTCAAAATAATTGAAAACTTAGTTTTCATAATAATAACTCCTTGTAAATATTTCATTGAAATAAAAAGGGTTATTTTAAGAAAAAAAAGCTTTAATTTAGATTATATTAATCATTTTTTGCTAGTAATTTCTATATCTAAAATTTTATCGCCTTGGCGTATTGAGTCTAGCACCTCTAAACTTTCTTCATCTTCTAAGTCAATTTGTCCAAACACAGTATGCACTCCATCTAAGTGAGGTTGTGGGCTATGACAAATAAAAAATTGCGATCCACCGGTATCTCTTCCTGCGTGTGCCATTGATAAAGTTCCGCGTAAATGCTTATGCTTTTGATCATCGCATTCGCAAGGAATTTCATAACCAGGCCCGCCTATGCCATTACCATAAGGACAGCCTCCTTGCACAACAAAATTTGGAATCACTCTATGAAAGGTTAGATCTTTGTAAAATCCTTCATTGGCTAGATTAGCAAAATTGCAAACCGTTTGAGGAGCTTCATCTGCAAAAAGCTCGAGTTTCATTGTGCCTTTTTCTGTTTTGATTAAAGCAAATTTATATTTGTCTGCATTAGTAGTATCGATTTGCTTAAGCATTTTTTCTCCTTATTCTATATTGGTATAAACAGCTTGAACGTCATCGTCTTCTTCAAGTTTATCTAAAAGCTTTTCTATATCGTTAAGTTGCTCTTCGCTAAAACTTAAAGGATTGTTAGCGATGTATTCAAGTCCGGCTTTTTTAAGCACCAAACCTTTAGCCTCTATAGCCGAGCTTAATTCTCCAAAGGCAGTATAATCTCCACTGATAACTAATTCTTCTTCATTTTGTTCTAATTCTTCAAGACCAGCATCGATTAGATCAAGTTCTAATTCCTCTAAATCTCCTGTAAATTTTTCAAGATGAAAAACCGCTTTTCGATTAAACATAAAGCCTAAGGATCCATTTTGCAAAATTTCTCCACCATTTTTACTGAAAATTGCTTTTACATTTGCCACTGTTCTAGTAGGATTATCTGTCATGCATTCAACGATCACTAAAACCCCATGCGCTGCTTTTCCTTCATAATGGATATTTTTTATATCCACACTATCTTTACCACTCGCACGTTTAATCGCCGCATCAATGTTATCTTTAGGCATATTATTAGCTTTAGCAGTCGCTATAGCACTTCTTAATTTTGGATTCATATCAGGATCAGGCCCGCCTTCTTTGGCTGCTACTTGTATAGCCTTAGCAAGCTTAGGAAAAAGCTTACTCATCTTATCCCATCTAGCCTCCTTAGAAGCTCTTCGGTATTCGAACGCTCGTCCCATAAGTTTCTCACTTTCTTAAAGATTTTTACGCTTGAAAGTATAAAACAAAAAGGCTGATTAAAGCTTTAAATGATATGATTTCAGCACTTAATTTTAAAAAGGATTGGAGTGATTGCAGAAAAAAAGGGACTTTTAAAAGCTTGGTTTTTTTTAATATGTGCTATTGTTTTTGAAGTTTTGGGCACAAGTTTTTTAAAAATGGAAAACGTGATTTTGGGTTATTTTTTTATGGCTATGTTTATCGGTTTTTCTTATTTTTTTCTAAGCAAAGCCATCACAAAAATTCAAATTGGGATCGCTTATGCGATTTGGGAATTACTAGGCGTGATTCTTATCCTTTTAGTTTCTTTTATCGTTTTTAAAGAGAATTTAACCTTGACTCAAATTTTAGGCATTGTTTGTTCTATTGCTGGGATTATTATGATTAATATCGGAGAAATTAAAGAGTGAAATTTTATTTTTTAATTATTATTTTATCTGCATTTTTAGACATCTTTGCAAATTTATTACTTAAAAAATCTAATGGCTTTAAACATAAATTTTGGGGAGTTGCTGCTATTTTTAGTGCTATCTTAGCCTTTTTTCTACTCTCTTTTGCTTTAAAATACGTGCCTTTAAGTATTGCTTATTCGACTTGGGGTGCTATAGGGATTATCGGAACGTGTGCTGGAGGGTGGATTTTATATAAAGAAAAATTAAATAAAATAGGAATTTGTGGCGTTTTTTTAACTATAGCGGCTGTGATTTTGCTCAATTTTTAGAATGGATTTAATGATCCATTCTATTTTTTGCTTCAATCCCCATCAAAGCAAAAGCAGTTCTTATGCTTAAGGCAACCATAGCAAATAATTTTAATAAACTTTTCTCATTTTCAGTGCCCACTACTTTATTTTCATTGTAAAATTTATGAAAACTTGCTGCTAAATTTTTTAGATAATCTGGAATTTTTTGCAAAGATCGACTCTCAAAAGCATCATTTAAAATCGCTTTCAAATTTAAAGCTTCAAAAAGCAAATTAGTCCCATCTTGGTTTAAACTTTCCAAATCAGCCTCAATCACATCTGCGACGCTTTTATTTGCCTTTGCAAAAACTTGATGAATTCTTGCATGGGCATAATTGATATAAAAAACAGGATTGGAATTATCTTCCTTTTGTAGATCACTCACATCAAATTCTAAATGAGTATCACATCTTTTACTTAAGAATATATAACGCAATGCATCTGCGCCAATTTCATTTAAAACATCACTCATTAAGATGAAATTTCCTGCTCTTTTACTCATCTTGTAAGGCTCACCATCTTTAAGCAAGGAAACCATCTGTGCTAAAATGATTTCAAGATCATCTGGATTAAAACCTAAATAATCCATAGCAGCTTTCATTCTAGGAATGTATCCGTGATGATCAGCTCCCCAAATATTGATACACTTATCATAAGATCGACTCATTTTATCTTTATGATACACTATATCAGCAGCTAAATAAGTTCCACGACCATCCTCGCGGATAATCACACGATCTTTTTCATCTCCTTTTAAAGAAGAAGCTAACCAAATTTTTCCCTCTTTTTCATAAATACCTTGATGCTCTTTTAAGGCCTCTAAAGTCGCATTTAAAGCATCATAATAAGATCTTTCGCTTACATAATTATCGATTTTGATTTTTGCTTGATCTAAATTTTGCTTGATTAGAATCAGCATTTTATCTTTTGCCCAATCTGATAAAGAAGGGATATTTTCTTCTTTAAAGAATTCTTTTCCAAATTCTTTATAAGCCTCTTCAGCCAAATCGCTGATATAATCGCCCTTGTAATATTGCTCTGGATACTCTACTTCTTCTTTTAAAATTTTCTCTTTTACACTCAATAAAACAGAAAGTCCAAGAAGATAAATTTGATTTCCCGCATCATTGACATAATACTCTGTATCAAATTTATAACCTAAATGCCTTGCTACTCTCGCTAAAGTATCACCAAAGATAGCTCCTCTTGCATGGCCTATATGCAAAGGACCTGTAGGATTTGCACTCACGTATTCAAGTAAAAAAGTTTGAGTTTTACCCTCATCTTTGGCAAATTCATTTGGATTTTTTAAAGCTTGAGTTACAAGCTCATTTAAAAAGTTTTTTGAAATTCTAAAATTAAGATAACCATTGATGGCTTCAACTTTTTCAAAACAATGATGATTTTGAAATTTTTGTGCCAAATCATTAGCTATAATCATAGGAGATTTTTTTAACTCTTTAGCTAAAGAAAAAGCTAAAGGAGTGGCAAAATGTGCTAAGTTTTTATCCTTAGGATTTTCAAGAATAAAATCACATCCTAAAACTTTTTTAATTTCGTTAAAAATAATACTTTTCAAGAAAAAACCTTAAGCTTTTTTCGTTTCGTCTATATTTGCATCAATGCTTGTATTATTTTCTTTATTTTGCTTTTCTTCGATTTTTTGAGTATTTTTAGCTGTTTCATCATCGCTATTCATCTCATCTTTAAAGGTTTTTATACCCTTGCCTAAACCCTTTGCAAGTTCTGGAATTTTTTTCGCTCCAAAAAGCAATACAACAATTAATAAAATAATCAACCAATGACTAGGACTTGACCAACCACCCATTTTATTCTCCTTTATTCCAAGTATTTTGAATTTGATCTAGATCTTGCCCCTTTGTTCTTAACCTATGGGCGACTAAAATTGCTCGCAATGCTTCATAACTTTGATCGAGTTTATCATTGATGATCAAATAATCATACTCGCAAAGCTCTTTCATTTCATCGCTTGCATTCTCTAATCTTTTTTCTAGTTGTATTATTGTATCAGTATTTCGCTTAATAAGTCTTTTTTTTAATTCTTCTTTATCCTTTGTTGTGATAAAAACGGAAACAATTTTATCTTGCAACTTTTTTTTGGCTATTTTATATCCTTGCACATCTATATCAAGAACGACTATTTTTCCATTATTAAGCGCTTCTTGCGTGTATCGCAATGAAGTTCCATAAAAATTTTCATGCACCTTAGCCCATTCTAAAAAATAGTCATTTTTTATATCTTCTTGAAATTCTTCATGACTAACAAAATAATAATGCTCTCCGTGTCTTTCACCCTCTCTTGGAGATCTAGTTGTAGATGAAATTGAAAAATATAAATCTGACTTAAATTCTTCAAAAAGCTTTTTTAAAAGTGTGGATTTACCCGCTCCGCTAGGTCCTGACACTAATAAAATGAAATTTTTCAAATATTATTCCTCATTAAACGTAACATTAATGTTGATGTTCATATTCATACCCTTAAGAGCTGCTTTTAAGGTATTATCTTTAATACTTGAAGTAATCGCTCCTGCAATACTTTGACTCAATTCATTGACAATTTCTTCACTGTCCGTTTCTGACATCTTAGTATCTTGATCATTAGATGCTAATTCTTCGATCGTTTCTTCTTGCGTTATTGCTTCACCTAAAGCTTGTTGTATATCGCTTTCTTTAATACTATCTAATTCACTCACTGCTAAATTTGGAACCACGACTTCTTCCTCATCAATTTGTAATTCTTTTTCATCAAAAACAGGTTTGTCTTTAAAATCCTCTAAAATTTGAGGGCTATCATCTTCATCAATCTCATATTCAAGCTCATCAAGCTGGGCTAATTCTTCTTTTATCTGATCTTGAGTACTTAAATTTCCAAAATCATTGATTAAATCTTCTTCTGAAGTTTCTTCCTCTTCAATTACAGGTAAAATTTCCTCTTCTGATTCTTCTGCGTCTTCTTTGCTTTGTCCTAAAAATTCCGCATCTTCTGGAATATCATCAAAATCGACTTCTTTTTCTTGTTCTTCAACTATAGGCAATTCATCCTCAAAAGATTCTTCTTGAATATTGGTTTGTTCTGATTCTTCATCTAAATTTTCTTCTTGCGATGAAAGATCATCATCTTGTAAATTTTCATCATGATCTAAAATTTCATTATCATCAATGTCACTTTCTTCTGATGTCTTTTCTTCTTCATCTAGTTCATCGATATTTTCTTCGAGTTTAAAATCATTATCGATTTCTAACTCATCTTGATTTTCTTGCGATACTTGAGAATCCTCTTTAATCTCTTCTGTTTTTTCGCTTGATTCTGCAATTTCATTTTCTTCAAGATTTTCAAAATTTTCTAATTCTTCATTTGAAGAATTTTCTTGATCTTTAACTTCTTCAAGATCATCAAAATTTCCTAATTCTTCTTCGTTTATAGAATTTTCTTCCTTTGCTTCTTCAAGATTTAAATTTTCCTCACCTAAATTTTCCTCATCAAAATTCAAATCATCGATTTTAATTTCATCTTCACTAGATTCACTATGAGAATCTAAATTTAAATCGCCTATATCAAGTTCGTTTTTGCTAGTTTCATCATCAGAATCTTCAATAGCTGTTGTAGTAATGGTATCGTCGATTTTTAAATTTTCTCCATTTAATAAATTTAAAAAATCCGTAGGTAAAAAAGGCTTGTATAAAATTTGCGCATCAATATCAACATTTTGATTACGTGGTGCTAAAAATATCAATTTATCACATTTTTCTTTTAAAACCTTTAAGGGAGCTGGAATATCACTATCAACTACAATAACATCATAATGACCTAAATCTTCACTATAAGTATTAAGCTCTTCAAATTCATAAGACATTTTTTTAGCACTCAGACTTATCAATCTTGAAACTACAGAATTCTCATTTAAAAGTAAAATTTTCATCGCTTATCCTTAAAAATAATCACTATTCTACAAAATTTTCATTTATCCTTTGCTTAGACAAAAAAGAGAGTTTGCATATGAGTGATTGCTTCTAATATCAAATCCTTAAAATACTCCATCATCACAATTAAAATAACTATTAAAACAATAATCCCTAAAGCGATTTTAATAGGATAACCAATAACCAAAAGATTAAATTGTGGCATAGTTTTCATCAAAAGTCCAAAAATAGTATCAGTAAGCAAAGAAATTCCAAGTATAGGAAAACTCATGGTAAAACCTATAATAAAAATATTTAAAATACCCGAATTTAAATAATGCATTAAATTTTCTTGAGGATAAAAAGCCCCCAAATCAATATAACCCAAAGAATAACTTAAAAATAAAAGTATCAAATGATGTCCATTAAAAGCTAGAAAAAACAACAAAGCAATTAGATGCAAAATTTGAGATGTGATTGGCATATTTGTACCCGAGCTTGGATCTAAGACATTAGCCATTGTAAATCCCATGATAAAAGCGACTTGCTCACCAGCCATCATAATAATAGCAAAAATAATTTGCAGTATCAAACCTGCGATCATTCCAAAAATCACTTCGCTTAAAAGTTGGATCACAAAAAAAGCATCCAAATGCAAATTTTCAAGCTTTGCTAAAGGATATAAATACATAGTTAAAAATAAAGCTAAAGTTGTTTTAATAACTATAGGAATAGAATTATGAGAAAAAAAAGGAAAAAAAACTATAAGCCCACTCATTCTAGCAAAAAGAAGCATAAAAGTGGCTACATTTTTATCGCCTAGATAATTAACAAATTCCATTTGATTTTAAAGTATAAATTTGATCGCAAAATTTTGCAAGATTGTGATCATGAGTAACAAAAAATAAAGCCGCTTCATTTTCTTTAACATAACTAATTAAAAGTTCTATAACATTTTTAGCATTATCAAAATCTAAATTTCCAGTCGCTTCATCTGCAAAAATAATTTTAGGTTTTTTACAAAGCACTCTAGCTATGCTTACACGCTGTTGTTGCCCACCGCTTAATTTCCCTATTTTTTGATTTAAAAGCTTATCAATGCCTAGTTTTTCTAAAATTTTTTCATCCAATTTTTGGTGCGATAAAACACTAGCAAGTTCTATATTTTCTAAAGCAGAAAAACCCTTAAATAAATAATGTGTTTGAAAAATAATACCAAAATCATAACGACGAATTTTTAATCTTTCATTTTCATTTAAATGATAGAGGTTCTTATTTTTGTAAAAAACATCGCCTTTATTTGGCTGAAGTAAAGAAGAAAGGATATGCAAAAGAGTGGATTTTCCACAACCACTACTCCCCTCTATAGCAATACAATCTTGAGTTTTTAAAGTTAAATTTAAATTTTCAAAGAGCGGATAATCAAAGCTATGACTTAAATTCTCCGCTCTTAAAAGTTCCATTATAATCGCTTTTAAAGTTGCGCAGCTACTTCAGCAGCAAAATCTTCAGTTTTCTTTTCTAAACCTTCGCCAACCTCAAAACGGATAAATTCCACGATTTTAATTTTACCGCCTAATTCTTTTTCCTTTTCAGCGATAACTTGCTCTATAGTTTTTTTATCGTCCATAACATAAAATTGTCCCATTAGGGTTAATTTACTATCAAGTTGAGAATTATCCGCTATAAAGCTGTTCATTTTTCCAGGAATGATATTGTCCCAAATTTTTTCAGGTTTTCCTTGTGCTTTAAGCTCAGCTTTAATATCTTCTTCTGCTTGTTTTAAAATTTCTTCACTAAGTTGTTTTCTACTTGCAAATTTAGGTATTTTAAGCTCTGGCTTATTTGGATCTTTTAATCTGCGTCTTTCTTCATTTTCTTTTTCAAGTTCAGACACCAAAGCTTTATATTCACTCTCAACAAAAGAAAGATCTAATTCTTCATAACTTAAATAGCTTGGTTTCATCGCTGCTATATGCATACAAATTTGTTTTAAAAAATCTCTTGATTTAGAAGCGATTTCAGCACTATCACAAGCAGCAGCAATGATAACACCTATACGTCCATTTGTATGGATGTAACCATTAACAACGCCATTAGCACTTGATTTTAGAGTTGCAAATCTTCTTACAACCAAGTTTTCACCAATGGTTGCAATTTGACTTTTTAAATATTCTTCAAATTTTACCCCATTGATCATACTTGAATGAAGTTCTTCAACACTTTGTAAGCTATTGTTTTGAATATGTGCTGTTGTATCTTTAGTTAAAGAAATAAATTGATCATTCTTAGCTACAAAATCAGTTTCTGAATTGATCTCAGTGATGGTTACACTTGAAAAATCATCATTAACTTTAACACTCACTAAACCTTCAGCAGCAAGTCTATCAGCTTTTTTTGCAGCCTTGCCTAATCCTTTTTCTCTTAAAAGCTGAACTGCTTTGTCAAAATCTCCATCGGTTTCACTCAAAGCATTTTTACAATCCATCATCCCCGCGCCTGTACTTTCGCGGAGTTCTTTTACCATTGCAGCAGTAATTTCAGCCATTATTCTTGCTCCTCTTTAAAATCTTCTTCACTCATAGCTTCATCTAAAACTTCTTTTTTTTCTTCTTCTGTGATTTCTTGCTCTTGTGTAGCTGGAACTTCACCATCTTGTTCTCTTAAATTTTTTCCTTCATTGATAGCTTCAGCTATTTCTTGGCAGAAAAGTTGAACAGAACGAATTGCATCATCATTACCTGGAATAGGATAAGTTACTAAATCAGGATCACAATTTGTATCAAGAGGTGCTACAACAGGAATTCTTAATTTATTTGCTTCTTGAACAGCAATTTTTTCTTTAACTGTATCGATAACAAAAATCATATCTGGTTGAGTTTTTAAATGACGAATTCCTCCAAGATAAGCTAATAATTTTTCTTTTTTTCTTGTAAGCATCAAAGCTTCTTTTTTAGTTAAAAGTTTGATACTTCCATCTTCTTCCATTTTTTCTATAACTTCTAATTTTCTAATTGATTGACGAATAGTGCCAAAATTGGTCATCATACCGCCTAACCATCTGTGATTTACATAAGGCATACCGCATTTTTCAGCGTATTCTTTAATCGCTCCGCCGGCTTGTTTTTTTGTTCCAACAAAAAGTATAGTTTTTCCTTCAGCTGCAGCATCGCGAACGATATTGTAAGTGTATCTAAAATATCTCAAAGTTTTTTGTAGATCTATAACATAGATACCTTTTCTTTCACCAAAAATAAATTTCTTCATTTTTGGATTCCATCTTCTTGTTTGATGTCCAAAATGAACACCGCATTCTAATAAATCTCTCATGCTAACCATGATTTCTCCTTATAAATTTAGCTTTATTCCTCCGCACCCCTTAACTAAACAAGCTAAAAAGGAAGTTGGTGCGTGCGAAATGAAGTTTCGATTTTACCAAAATTAAGTTTAGTTTTTACTTATAAATATACTCTTTGGTTAGGCTTAATTCATTATTGATTTCTTTTGTAATTAGAAATTGAAACAAATCCACACTGCCCACACGAAAAGCTGAAGCACAGGATCTTAGATATAAATCCCACATTCTGATAAATTTTTCATCATATTTTTCTCTCACTTGTGGCAAAACTTGATTGAAATTTTGACTCCACATATCTAAAGTTTTAGCATAATGTATTCTTAAACTTTCTGCTAAAAGAAGATGAAAATCCCATTCACTCATAATACTAATAACCTCTCTTAAAGAAGGTAAATATCCCCCTGGGAAAATATATTGATCAATCCAAGCATTAGTTTTTCCCTCAAACATAGATAAAATAGAATGCAAAAGCATCATTCCCCCTGGTTTCAACACTTGTTTAACTTTCATAAAATAAAGCCCTAAGTTTTCTTTACCTACATGCTCAAACATACCCACAGAGACAACCTTATCGAAATAATTTTCAAATTCTAAATCTTGGTAGTTTTGCAATCTTATTTCAACTTTATCTTCAAGATTAAATTCTTTCACTCTTTCTTTTGCTTTTTTATATTGCTCTTCAGAAATTGTAACTCCAACAACATTAACACCATATTGCTGTGCAGCCATAATGGAAAGCCATCCCCAACCACAACCTATATCTAAAAGCTTTTCTCCTTTTTTTAAATCAAGTTTTTTTAAAGTATGATTGATTTTGTTAATTTGTGCTTGATAAAGAGTATCATTTGGATTTTTAAAATAGGCACAAGAATAACTCATAGTTTCATCAAGCCATAATTTATAAAAGTCATTTCCCAAATCATAGTGGCTTTTGATATTTTTGCTCTCTTGTTTTTGTGTAATTTTGCTTAAAGCATCTTCCTTATTTTTTAAAAAATGTTTATTTGAAAAATAATATAATACCCTAGCTATCTCATCATAATTTCCTTCTATATCAAGCTTAGATTCCATATAATGTTTTGCAAAAACTAAACTTGTATCGTTAAATAAATCAAATAAAGGTATTTTCTCTTTAAAAATTAAGGTAAATTGAGAAGGTTTTTTTCCAATGATCAATTCCTCGTTATCCCAAAATATAACTTTAAAATCACCATAATTCCATTTTGAAAGAATCTTTTTAATTAATTTTTTTTCAAACATAAATACTCCAATTTAATAAAAATTATTAAACAGCAGTATTTCTCTTTTAAGTTTAAAATCTAATAAAATTGAAGATAAATTAAAAGATTTTCATCAAAGCCTGATGAAAATCTAAAAAAGGTTTAATGAAGTTTAGACCAAACTGAACGTTTCCAGCCTATAGCAAATACGCTTAAAATCGCGAAGAATATCATGATATAAATTCCTGTTTTTTCTCTTTCTTCTTTTTTGCTATCACCTACTTTTTCAATATAAGAAATAACCTTCGCTTGAGCAGATTCTGTTAAACCAACTCTTGGCATAGCAGTTCCTGGAAGTAGTTTTTGGGTATCATTGATAAAGTCGTGTAGATATTGCTCCCCACGAGATCTAATCATCATAGAAAGATCAGGCGGTATTGAGCCTAAATAAGTTTTCAAATCACTATGTTTTGAAGGAGTGAAGAAATTGTCATATTTTACATCATGACAACGACCACAAGCTTCTATAAAAGTAGCCTTATCTTTAGCAAATGCAATGTCTTTATCTATTAAAGCAGTTTTTTCAGGACTATTTGCTATTTTTTGATATTTAGCTTCTATTTCTTTTTTAATTGCAGCATTTTCATTGGCTTCAAATTTAGTTCCCATTTCTTTAAGATAAGCAACCACATTAGCCACATTAGCATTCATAACTTCTGGAGTATCTTGATAAGGAGGCATTGGGAAGGCATCTCCAAATTTATGATATACCTTTAAAGTTACAGATGGATTCATCACCAAAGCTGCTAAAAATTTATCATCAAAAATAGCCCCAGCAGAACTTAAATCAGGAGGAATAACTCCAAAAGTAGACGAATCAGCAACTGGTGATGTGATATTGTCTTCTTTTAAGCCATGACAACCTGCACAATTTCCAGCAAAAAATTCTTTACCCTTAGCCGCATTACCTTTGCTAAGATCTATTTTTGCAACATTATCCCAAAGAGTTGTAACTTGATTTAAATCCTCTTTTGCTTTGTCAAGTTCTTTTTGAGCACTTTCTATTCTTTTAGCATCATTTGCCTTTTTAGCATCATTTAAAGCTGTTTCTTTTTGAGCTAAAATATTCTTAGCATAATTGATATCTTCTGCAGAAAAATCAAAATTAGCAGGAGCAACATGCGGTTTCATTACAGAATGAGCATAAGGTTCAACACCCCAATACACAATTCCTGCAAAAATTACTACTATTAAAAATATTTTAATTTCTCTCATTATCTAGCTCCTTTTCTTTCCATAATAGTAATTATAGGTAAGATGACTAGAAGTAATAATAAAAATACAACAGAAGCATAAAATCCTACCCAAGCATTTACACCCGTTGGAGGCAACTTGCCATAAATAGTCAAGACGATCATATCTACAAGTAAAATCCAAAACCAAATAAAAAATAAAGGTCTTTCATGAGCTGGTTTTACCACTTCACTTCTATCAAGCCAAGGAAGTAGGAAAAAGATCACTTGAGCCACACCAAAAGCCGCTAAACCGATACTAAAAGCTTTGATACCTGCTATATCAAAGAAAAATCCTCTTAAAACCTCATAACTCCATAAGAAATACCATTCTGGATAAATATGAGGTGGAGTTTTAAGCGCATCCGCTGGATCAAAATTGATAGGATCCATAGCAAATTCGAATTTAAAACAAACCAAATAAAAAAAGAAAATCATGAATAAACAAATATACATAAAGTCTTTAGATAAAAATCCTGGCCAAAAAGGAATTACTTTTGAATTTTTAGTATCGCCTGCCATATATTTTTCAGCTTCTAAATCAAAATCTAATTCTTCAGAAATTTCATTATTTACATGTGGAATTCTTAAAGAATAAAAATGGAAAGCAATGATTGAAATAATCACAATAGGAAGCAAACATACATGAAGCATAAAAAATCTTGTTAAAGTTGGATCAGAAACAGCATAATCCCCACGAATCCAAATTACAAGTTCAGGACCTATAAAAGGAATTCCTCCAAAAAGATTAGTGATAACTTGTGCAGCCCAATAACTCATTTGTCCCCAAGGAAGCATATAACCACTAAAAGCTTCAGCTGAAAATACAACAAAAAGAAGCATACCGCTTACCCAAATCATCTCTCTGCCACGTTTATAAGAACCATAATAAATTCCAGTAAACATATGAATATAAATGATTAAAAAGATTACAGAAGCAGCTACACCGTGCATATGACGCCATAACCAACCATAATCAACCTCTTGCATAATTGTTTTATTTACACTATTAAAAGCAAGAGCAGTATCAGGCTTATAATACATTACAAGTAAAAGACCTGTTACAAAAAGTACTGCAAAAAGCGTTGTTAAAATAACACCCATCGCCCAAAGAAAATTAATTTGTTTTGGGATCCAGTATTTTGCCATCAAAACATCAAATAATTTATTGACAGCTAATCTCTGATCAAGCCAATCTATTAAGCCATTTGCTTTTCTAATATGTGCCATAATTAAGCCTCCTTGGTCATTTGTTTATATTCTGGACCCTCTTCGCCTAAAACAAGTTTAGTTCCTTCAATTTTAAAAGGAGGGATATCAAGAGGTCTTGGAGGAGGTCCAAAGATATTTTTTCCACTTGTATCGAATTCCCCACCATGACAAGCACATTTAAAAATTTGCTCACTTGGATGATATGCAGGAATACAGCCTAAATGGGTACAAAGTCCTATAACAACAGTATATGCCGCATTATCAACAACAACATCACGCTTTGGATCTTTCGCCATACTAGCATCTTTTTTTAAAATAAAAATAGGTTTTTTTCTCCACTCTATCGTCCTAAGCTCTCCGGCTTGCATTCCTGATAAATCTACTGTAGTAAAACCTGCAGCTTTAACACTTGGAAGTGGATCCCAAGTTTTTTTCATTGCAACAAGCGAAAAAACACCGCCTACAGCAGCTACGGTTCCAAATGCAACTCCCATAAAGCTTCTTCTGCTTTCAGATGTAGCCATAACTCGTCCTTTCATTTTTATTTAAACAAATCATTAGTTTATCTAAAATAAAATAAATTTTTTCTTTGCTTATTAATCTCTTGTTTACTTATTTCAAAATAAGCCCCAAAAAAGAGAAAAAAAGAACAGGCAAAGTGATAAAAAAGCTAAATTTGCAATACTTTAAAAAAGAAATTTTAATACCTCTTTTTGCCAAAAGTTCTAACCAAAATAAAGTTGCTAAAGATCCTATAGGGGTAAGCTTTGAACCGATATTAACTCCTAAAAGATGTGCATATACCATATCTTTTGGAAAATCTTTCAATGCTAAATCACCGATTAAAGTCATAGGTAAATTATTAAAAATTGAAGATAATAAAGCTGAAATAAAACCTGTGCCAAAAATAGAATTGATTTCATTGTATTTCAAATTCTGATATAAATTGGATAAAATTTCACCTACTCCACATTTATGCAAAGCAAAAACAACGATATAAAGTCCAAAGCTAAAAATAAAAATACCCCAAGGCGCATGTTTAATTACTCTTAAAGCCTCTCTTTTTTTAATCCTATAAGCTATAAACCAAAAAAACAAAGATTCGCATAAAGCGATCAAGCTTTTATCCCATTGATATATTTGAGCGATAAAAAAACTAAGTACAAATAAAATCAAATAACAAATACAAAAAAGAAAAAAAGAAGTAGAAAATTTTACCTCTTTGGATAGTTTTATTTCAAGATAGCATGGTAGGGATCTTAAAAAAACAAAACAAACAATAAAAAGGGTAGAAAATAAAACAAACAAACTTGGTAAAAACATATTTTTTGCAAATTCTAAAAAATCAAGATTAAAATAATTAGCCGTGATTAAATTAGTTAAATTAGAAATAACCAAAGTATTAGAACTTGCATCACATAAAAAAGAAACACTCAATAAAAAAGTATTTATAATGATACTATCTTTTAAATTTTTAAAAGTGCTAAAAATCGCAATAACAATAGGAGTGATGATCAAAATAGCACCATCATTTCCTAAAAAGGCAGTGATAAAAAATACAAAAACAAGTAAAAAAAGCATTAATTTCTTAGTCGAAATTTTTTCATTTTTATTTTTAGAATAATCCAAAATTTTTCTAGCTATGAAGTCAAAAAAACCTAAAATTTCCAAAGCAAAAGAAAGTATCATGAGTGCTAAAAGGGTTAAAGAACTTCCCCAAACAAGATCAAAAATAAAAACAATATCATTCCAATTTACAAGTTTAAAAAAATAAACAAAAAAAGCCCCGATTAAAGAAATTATCCATAAAGATAAATTCCAAGGCCTTAAAAAAATAAAAACTAAAGTGATTAAAAAAAATAAAACCGCAAGAAACATTAATTTTGTTTCTTTTGGATTTTTATATAAATTTGTAAAATATCTAAAGCCGCAGGAGTGATACCGCTAATCTGACTAGCAGCAAACAAGGTTAAGGGTCTATTAAGTTCAAGTTTTTCAATTACCTCATTGCTTAAACCACTCACACTTTTAAAATCAAAATCTTTAGGAATACGCATATCAATTAAATTTTTCATTTTTTCAACTTGTGCTTTTTGCATGATGATATAATGATAATATTTAGCTTCATTTAAAATTTCTCTTAAGGAATATTCATCCATAGTTTCAAAAATAGGATCTAGTTTTTTTAATTTTTCTATATTAAAGCTAGATCGTGCAACTATTTTTTGCAAATTAACAATAGAACTGATTTTTTCTTCACCCAAATGAGTCAAAAATTCATTATTTTGATTATTAGGTGTCAATTCTTTTTCCAAAAGAAATTTCAATCCTTTATCTAAATTTTCTTTAATATTTTCAATGAATTTATAATCCTCATCCCCTAAAAGTCCAAATTCCTTACCATATTTTCCAAGTCTAATTATGGCATTTTCTTCTCTTAAAAGTAATCTAAATTCAGCCCTTGAGGTAAACATTCTATAAGGTTCTTTTGTTCCTTTAACTACTAAATCATCGATTAAAACGCCTATATAAGCCTCATCTCGTCTTAAAATAAATGGTTCTTTTTCATCAAGAGCTAAAACAGCATTAATACCTGCCATAAAGCCTTGTGCTGCCGCTTCTTCATAACCTGTCGTTCCATTAATCTGTCCAGCGCAATAAAGATTTTTAATCTTTTTAGTTTCTAAAGTATGGTAAAGTTCTGTTGGATCAATATAATCATACTCGATTGCATAACCAAAACGTGTAATTTTAGCTTTTTCAAATCCTTTTATAGAAGAAAGCATTTCTTGTTGAACTTCGTAAGGTAAAGAAGTAGAAAATCCATTGATATAATACTCAGTAGCATCAATGGTTTGAGGTTCTATAAAAAGATGATGGCTTTCTTTCTCTGCAAAACGATTGATTTTATCTTCTATAGATGGACAATATCTTGGCCCCACTCCTTCAATTTGTCCCGTAAAAAGTGGAGCACGATAAAAATTATTTTTAATAATTTCATGAGTTTTTAAATTGGTTCTTGCTATATAACATGGTAATTGAGTGGGATTAAAATCTCTAGTTTTAAAACTAAAAGCCTTAGGGTTTTCATCTCCGTATTGAATTTCAAGGGCATTAAAATCGATAGTTTTTGCATCCACTCTAGGACAAGTTCCTGTTTTTAAACGTCCCATTTTCAAATTAGTATGAGATAAATTTTTTCCTAATTTTACAGAAGCAAGTTCTCCAACCCTCCCTGCTTCAAGTTTATTTTCTCCTATATGAATAAGTCCATTTAAAAAAGTTCCTGTTGTTAAAATAATTTTTTGAGCTTTGTATTCATTATTTAAGTTAGTTTTTACTCCAATAACTCTATCTTTGTCAAATATCAACTCGCAAACTTGTTCTTGTGAAATTTCTAAATTTTCAAGCTTTAAAAGTTTGTTACGTGCAACAATACGGTATTTATCCATATCAATTTGTGCTCTACTGCCCCTTACTGCTACACCTTTGCTTTCATTTAAAATACGAAATTGTATGCCTGCGCTATCGGTAATTTCACCCATTAAACCACCCATGGCATCAAGTTCTTTAACCAAATGTCCCTTAGCAAGTCCTCCAATAGCGGGGTTGCAACTTGCCGCACCGATTTGTTCTATAAGGGTTGTTAAAAGTAAAGTTTTTTTGCCCATTTTAGCAGCAACAGCACTCGCTTCGATACCAGCATGTCCGCCACCTATGACAATAATATCGAACATATTTTTTCCTATAATAAATGAAGTTTTTTAAAAACAATGAATAGAGATTATATAACATCAAGACTTAAAACAAAGATTGTTTTAAGTCTATAAATTTTTATTTGTCTTCTTGAAGAGAGAATATTAATTCATTGTAGCTTTTACCCATGCTTTTACAGAAATCTTTTAACATTTCCACACCTTTATGAATGCTCTGTTTTTCAGCTCTTAATAAGTCGTTGTAAAGATTTTCTATAGTTTCTAACGCTTTACGATTTGGCATACGCCTAACAGAATAATATCCGATAATATTATTTCTAGTATCTAAAGAAGGTGTTACATTAGCAAAAACCCAATAATAATCATTATTTTTAGTTTTATTCTTTACATAAGCGAAGATTTCTTTGCCTTCTTTCATGTAATCCCATAAAAATTTGAAAACAGTTTTTGGCATATCTTGATGTCTTACTATATTATGCGGTTGATATAATACTTCTTTCATGGTATAATCCGCATATTTTAAAAAATCATCATTTGCATAAACTATTAAACCTTTTAAATCTGTTTTTGAAGTTATCAAACTATCTTTTTGTAAAAAAATTTCTTTTGACATTTAAACTTCCTTAAATTTTTAATTTATCTAAAATCTCAGTACTTTTGTGTTCTAAAACTTTTATATCATTGACAATAGTATCATATACTCTTTGATCAATATAACTTGCTTTTGATTCCTCTATAGCTTTTTTCGCATTTGATTTGATTAGTTGCTTCGTAGAATCTAATTCTTCATCCGATACAAAATGATTGATAATATTTTTGATTCTATCATCAAGACATAAATTAGAAATTGGATCCACGCTAGATAAATCAAATTCTTGTGCTCCATTGAGATTTAAATATATATTTGATTTATATAAAATATGATCAAGTTTTATAACTGATAATGCTAATCTATTAGCAAGTTCTGAAAAATCTTTACCCAAAGTAGAACTATTTTCCTCTAAGCCTCTAAAAGCTTGAGAGAATTTTTGGATTCTTTCTTCTGATTGGCTTACGATATTAAAAACTTGCTCACTGCCATTTTGAATATTGATAAAATCTTGTTGCATAGTTTGAATTGCTATAGAAATTTCACTTGTAGATCTTTGAGTTCTTTCGGCTAATTTTCTAACTTCATCAGCAACCACCGCAAATCCTCGCCCATGCTCTCCTGCACGTGCGGCTTCTATTGCTGCATTGAGTGCAAGTAAATTTGTTTGATCAGCAATATCTCTAATTACCTCAACTACAGAAGTAATATTTTGAGAATTAGCAACAAAAGTTTGAACGGTTTCTTTGCTTGAATTAACCACTTCCATTAAAGAAGCCATAGCATTTTGTAAAGAATCAACCTCGCTACCATTTTCTGTTGCTGTATGAGTGATAGAATTAACCACATCATGCACATCTTTCATAACATCAATATCTTTATTTAAAGAGACTGAAATTTGTGACATATCTTTATTTTGATTTCCAAGGCTAAGATCCATCAAAGCTCTTGATAAAGCATTTTTAAAGACAGATTTTGAAGTATTTTCCACATTAGCTAAAGCTTTATTGATAAATTCAATATTATGAGCAAAAATACCCTTAAGACCTTCAGGTAAAGCTTTACGATAAAATTCTCCTTTTTGCGAACAAGCTATAGAAGTGCTGATCTCTCTTAAATAAGCTTCAAGATTGTCTAAAGTATTATTAAGATTATCTGAAATTTCTGCGAATTTTTGACTTTTGGTTTTTATATAAACAACCCTATTTTCGAAATTTCCTTCTCTTAACTCCTTGCAAAGATCATATAGCTTATCTATCATTATTTGTTCATCTTTGTAATATATAAAAAGATAAATCATAAGCGCAATAGCAAGTAATATAATCACTGCTCCAACATAAGCATGAACAAAAATCGTTCCAAAGATACTTAAAATACCCAGAAAAATAGCCAAAAATAATCCATTTTTCATTGAATTAGGTCTCCCTTTCTTACAATAAATATTTATTTTTTATGATTTTAAATCAAAAAAAAGATAGAACTAACCTTTGTAAGATAAATTACAAAGATCTGATATATTCTACAATTATTAATATTAATTTGTCTTTAAATTTCATGCTGTAAATTAAAAATAAGTTCATTATAACTTATTTTATAAGAATTAACAATTTCCATTAAAGCTTTTACACCTGCTTGAATTCCACCTTTTTGTTCTTTTTCTCTTAAAATTTTATAAATTTCTTCTATCATAGGTAAAATTTTACGATTTGGAGCTCTGCGAACTGAATAATAATTAATAATATTACCATGTATGCCATAAGAAGGAGTTACATTAGTAAAAACCCAATAATACCTTCCATCTTTAGCTTTATTTTTAACAAAAGCAAAAATTTCATCGCCTCTTTGTATATAGTCCCATAGACATTTAAATACTGTTCTTGGCATATCTTCATGTCTTACGATACTATGGGGTCGATTTAATAACTCATCAATTGTATATCCTGCATATTTAGCAAAATCATTATTTGCATAAATAATATTCCCTCTAAGATCTGTTTTTGAAGTAATTAAAGCATTATTATCTACTATTATTTCTTCCATGACCCTAAACTCTTTCTATCACTTTTAAAAAACTTAAAAACAGCATTGGGATTTTAAAATAACCACCAAAGCATTATTTAATCTATGCTAACATAAATATATTTAATTTATTATAAAATGAGAAATTACGTAACATTGTAACCCAAATGATTTTTTATAAAAGCCAAGAATTAAAATATTTAATTTCTATTTTATTCTTTGTTTGTTAAGATGTTACCAATTGAAATAAAATTAAGGAGTTTTTTTGGAAACTTTAAGTCAAACTTTTGCAGAGATAAAACCTCCCTTATACAAAAGAATCCTAAAAAGTTTAGGTTTTTGGGTAATTATAGGAATTATTGCCGGTGTTACACTTGGATATATTGATAAAGAATGGGCAATTGCAAGTAAGCCAGGTGTGGAATATTTTATAAAATCTTTAAAAGTTTTAATTGGACCTATTATATTTGTAACTTTAGTTTTAGGAATTATTAGCCTTGAAAGCTTAAAAAAGGTTGGAAGTATAGGAGCTAAGGCTGTGATATATTTTGAAGTTGTAAGCACCTTGGCTTTAGCTATAGGTATTTTTATGGCTAATGTAATGCAACCAGGCCACGGGATGAATCTAAATCCGGATCAATTAGATACTCAAAGTGTGCAAAAATATATTTCACAAACAACAGAAATTAGCGCTGGTTCAGAGATTATGCATATTTTAAAAGATGCTATGCCAACCGATATTATTACTCCTTTTACCGAAGGAAAAACCATACAAGTTTTAGTGATTGCTATTGTTACGGCTTTAATTATTTCTTTAATGAGAACAGAAGATAAACAAGCCATTCAAAGAGTTTTAGAAGTTCTTCAAAATTTTGTTTTTAAAATTCTACAAATTATAATGTATTTTAGCCCTATTGCCGCTTTTTCAGCTATGGCTGTTTTAATTGCACAATATGGCATTGGTTCTTTGATTAACCTTGCTTATTTGCTTTTAGTTATGCTAATTTCTTGTTTAGTATTTATATTTGGTATTTTAGGAATAATTTGTTATTTTGCTAAGGTTAATATATTTAAATTTATGAGATTTATAGCTCGTGAAGTTTTAATCGTCTTTGCAACAAGTTCAAGCGAATCTGCACTCGCTCCTTTGATGAGAAAATTAGAAAAAGCGGGTCTTTCTAAAGCTACCGTTGGACTTGTTTTACCAACAGGCTATAGTTTTAATCTTGATTGCACTAATATTTATCTAGCTATGAGTTTGATTTTTTTAGCACAGGCCTTCAATGTTAATCTAAGTCTAGCACATGAAATCAGTATTTTAATCGTTCTTATGATAGCCTCAAAAGGTGCTGTTGGAGTAACAGGATCAGGATTTATAGTTTTAGGTAGCACCCTAGCTGCTTTAGGAAATATGGAAATATCTGAAGCAAATGCTACCTTAGCAGAAGTTCTACCTGTTGCAGCCATAGGAATACTTCTAGGCGTTGATAAATTTATGTCAGAAATGAGAGCTGTGGGAAATCTTTGTGGAAATAGCGTTGCAGCCTTAATTGTTTCCATTTGGGATAAACAAATTGATTGGGAAAAATTCCGTTATGCTATGGATAATCCGGAAAAATTCCATAATGCAGGGATGAATTAATAAATTCTCTCCAAGAAATCATAACGATTGATTTCTTGGAAAATATTATCTTGTTTATGAAGTTGTCTTGAGAAACTTTTATCAAAACTAAAATTAAATCCGATTTGAACTGCGATATCATTTTCATTTGTATTAGCATTAAAAATGCGACGAGATATATTCAAATTTAAAATACTATAAGGAGAATAAATTAACTGGTAATTAGTTTTTTCTTCATCTTTGATCACATCAAATGTAAATTTATTATAAGCAGGATCAATAAAACTAATTCCTAATTGAAAACTTTTATTAATTTCATCTAAAACATAATAATTACTATAAGCTTTAACAAAGTCACCATAACCAAATTCGGCTCCAAAACTTTTAGCATTTTTTTGCTCTTCTTGTTTATCTACAAACCCATTAAAACCAAATAAAAAATTATCTTTTTTATAACGATTGATTAAGCCGCTAGAATAATTATACCCATCTTGAGCGATAAAAAGTTCTTTTTGAAATAATAAGGAATCATTTTCTCCTTCGTAAATTGAACTTAAATTTTTAACGCGGATATTTTCATTTTGAAAATCTAAAACACCATCGGTTGTATCAATACCATTTTCATTTTCTAAAGTATTTGATAATAAACTATTTAAAGCTTTTTGAAAATCTAAATTTTCCTCTTGAATTTTAGGAGCCTTTTTAACAGCTTGAAAATCAAATTGATGCCATGAACAATTTGTTTCACTTGCATTAAGTAAAGAAAATAAGAGAAATATACAAAAAGCATTTTTCATTAAATCAGCTTTTCCTAACTACATATTTAAGTTTAAAAATATTATAAAAAAATAAAATAAATACTATATCAACTCAAGATAAAATATTTGCAATTTTAAAATTATAAGGTATAATTAAAAGCAAACTTAAAAATTTAAAAAAGGGTTTTTATGCAAAAAGATAATATTATAGCTTTTGTTATATTTATCATAAGCGTTGCGGCTTTTATTATTTGGGGGTTTGGTTATATATCTCAACACCAATTAATACTTTTTATACTCGCCTCGATTTTTGGTATATTTATGGCTTTCAATATTGGTGGTAATGATGTTGCTAACTCTTTTGGGACAAGCGTTGGAGCTAAAACAGTTACTATAAAACAAGCTCTTCTTATTGCTGCAGTTTTTGAATTAAGCGGAGCTATTTTTGCAGGTGCAGAGGTTACTCAAACCATACGTAGCGGGATTGTAGTTTTTCCTAAAGAATTTAATCCTATGCTTTTTGTTTCCATTATGCTAGCCGCTCTTCTTAGCTCTGGACTTTGGATCTTTATAGCCACTAAAAAAGGTTTGCCAGTATCAACCACGCATAGCATAGTAGGTGGAATTGTTGGCGCAAGTATCATGATGGGGCTTTTAAAATTCGATGGTTCTCAAACTCTTTCTATGGTTAAATGGAGTGAAATTGTAAGAATTGTTATATCTTGGATTGCCTCTCCTTTGCTTGGAGGATTGGTTGCTTATTTGATTTATTCTTACATTGATAAAAAAATACTCAAACCTTCTGAAAAACTAAGTGAAGATTTAAAAAATATAAAAAAAGAAAAAAGAAAATTTAAAGAAAATTATTTTCTAAATCTTAAAAATAAATCAACTGAAGAACAAATCAAAGAGCTCTCAGCAATTGCTCTAGATGATGAAGAGCAAGAAAATAATTTTTACAAAAATAAAATTAAAGAATTTAAAGAAAGAGAAAAGAATATAGATATATATTCTGTCTTAAAAACTCACATGCCTATAGTTGCATGTATCAGTGCAGCAATCATTGCAGCGATGTTTTTATTTAAAGGCTTGAATAATGTAAGTACTTTAGATATTTTACAAAATTTTTGGATTATGGGAATTTTAGGAATAATTAGCTATGTTATAACATTTGCTATTGTAAAAATTGTCAAGAAAAATGAGTTAAACAAAACAACCGATAGACTTTTTTCATGGTTTCAAATTTTTACCGCTTCAAGTTTTGCTTTCTCTCATGGAGCCAATGATATAGCTAATGCCATTGGGCCTTTTGCGGCAATTTTAGATGTTCTTAAAAATGCTACCATTAATGCTAATTCACCTATACCTTTTGCAGCAATGGCTATGTTTGGAGTTGCTTTAGTTGCTGGTCTTTGGTTTTTAGGAAAAGAAGTGATCGCTACAGTAGGATCAAAATTAGCCACCATTAAGCCAACTACAGGCTTTAGTGCAGAACTTGGTGCTAGTATCGTTATACTTTTAGCGACTCAATTTGGAATTCCGGTAAGTTCTACTCATATTTTAATTGGTGCGATCTTAGGCATTGGTGTGTATAATAAAAATGCAAATTGGGCTTTAATGAAACCGATAGGCTTAGCATGGATTATCACTTTACCGGCTGCAGGAATTATGGCTGCAATTATATTCTTAGGATTTAAATTTATTTTAGCAATTTAATAAATTGCTAAAATAAAAATTTATTATTTAAAACTAATATTGATTAAAGTTTTACACCTTTAATTATATGCATTTTAACTTTTGCAAATAATTTATCATTATTATAAAGAGGACTCTTTGGAGTAGAAATTTCTTCGTTTTCATCAACAAGTATCAAATTAGCATCTTTTCCTACTTCAATAACTCCAGCATTTAAACCTAACAATTCACTAGGATTTTTACTGGTAAAATTACAAAGTTCTTTCCAAGTTAAAAAACCATTTTTGATGAAAAAAGTATAACAAAGACTTATAAAATCAGATATTCCATCAATTCCAAAAGCCGCTTCATCAAAAGCCAAATCTTTCAAAGAAGAAGATTTAG
Organism: Campylobacter sp. 2457A; assembly: GCF_020135895.1. Classification (NCBI taxonomy): domain Bacteria; kingdom Pseudomonadati; phylum Campylobacterota; class Epsilonproteobacteria; order Campylobacterales; family Campylobacteraceae; genus Campylobacter; species Campylobacter sp. 2457A. Next base: position 47,368 of record NZ_JACHTO010000002.1, read on the forward strand.
GGCTATGCATGGAAGTTAAAAATTGAATTTTTCCCTCTTTTAAAAAAGTTCTTAAAGATTCTTTATCTTGAGTACTTCTTAAAGGAGGGTTTAGTTTAGCTGCTGTATTAAAATTTTCACAAGCGCTATCATCTTTGATCAAATGATGAATACTCACTAGCTTAAGATCATCTTTATCTAAAATTTCAATAGATCTTTTAAGACTCAATAAATCAAAAACAATCTTAACTCCATAAAATTGAGCAATTTCCTTCATCTTTGCCACTTCGCTTGTTTCAGCAACTAAACTCATTCCTATAAGACCTAAATTAAAGCTAGTTTCGCAATCATTCATTACCCCTCTATCATCAAAATCACTATCATTGCAACGAGTAAAAACGAAACTATCTTTCATTAAAGCATATTGCATAACTACGCGTAAAATATTCGTATCGCTAGAACTTTTAAGCTCTAAAGCATTAGCTCCTTTATTTAAAAGTGTGGCTAAATTTTTAATTTTTCCTTGAGAATCTAAAGCACGTATATTTGGAAAAATTTTTATTTTTTTAGAATTTAGATTTTGTAAAAAAAGTGAAAAAATCTCTTCATCAAAATCCATACAATCACGCAAGACAACAGCGCTAAAACCATTTTCTATACACTCTTGTTCTAAAGATGATAAATGATCTAAGGAAAATTTATCGTCTTTTAAACTAACGCCTAAATCTACAAAAGAAGGTAATAAAGTCATTCCTTTAGCGTCTAAAATTTCATCGCCTTCTAAGTTAGTATCTATTTTTGCGATTTTTCCATTTTGAATTAAAACATCCTGTAATTCTTGACCATAAATTTTAGCATTTTTAATAAGCATTTTAACTCCTATTTTTTAGCTTTTAATAGTTCCTGCACTGCTTTTTTTACATCTTTTCCTTGTAAAATTTGTACAACTTCACGCACTATAGGCGTATAAATCTGATTTTTTAAAGCTATTTTTTCTATAGCATAAGCTGTTTTAACTCCTTCAGCGACTTCGCCTAGATCTTTTAAAATATCATCTAATTTTTGATTTTTAGCAAGTGCTAAACCTACGCGATAATTTCTAGAAAGCTGACTTGAAGCAGTTAAAAACAAATCTCCTGCGCCGCTAAGCCCTAAAAAAGTTTCTTCTTTCGCTCCAAAAAAATTTCCAAAACGATGCATTTCTATAAGTCCCCTTGAAATAAGTGATGCTCTTGCATTATTACCCAAGTTTAAACCATCGCTCACCCCACTAGCAATAGCTAAAACATTCTTATAAGCTCCACAAATTTCTGCACCCCTTACATCATTGCCTACATAAGTTTTTATAAAATCAGGGAAAAAAGCTGCAAATTCTTCACAAATTTTAAGATTAAAACCACTAATGACTAAAGCACAAGGCAATTTCTCCTCAACCTCTGCTGCAAATGAAGGGCCACTTAAAACGCATACTTGATCTTGACTGACAAATTCTAAAAAAATTTCATCTAAAAATTTACAAGTTGAAGTTTCTATCCCTTTGGAAGCGATTAAAATTTTTTGGCCTTGATTTTTAAAATGTTCTTTAAGCCACTTATGAATTCCTTGAGAACTTAAAGCAAAAACGAGATAATCACATTTTAAAGCAGTATCTAAATCAACAAAATGAGTTAAATTTCGCTGCGAACGAGAAGTGATTAGGCAAGTATTTTTAACATTGAAAGCATGGTATAAAGCACTGCCCCATTTTCCCGCTCCAATAACTGCAATTTTACTCATTAACCTAGCTTTGATTTTAAGATTTCATTCACTTTTGAAGGATTAAAGGCTCCTTTACCCTCTTTCATCACTTGACCTACAAAAAACCCAAAAAGCTTATCTTTACCGCTTTTATATTCTGCAACTTTATCATCATTTTCTTTTAAAATTTTTTCAATCACTGCTTCAATTGCAGAATCATCACTTACTTGTTTTAAGCCTAATTTATCAATGGCTTCATCAATGTTTATTTGAGTATTTTCAAACACATAGGCTAAAACCTCTTTACCTGCTTTAGCACTAATAACGCCTTCTTCTATGCGTTTTATTAGATTTCCAAGTTTTTGTGCATCTACTGGAGAATTTTCTATAGTTAATTCTCCCTTTAAGAGTCCCATTAGTTCTGTATTTAGCCAATTAACACAAAGTTTAGGATTTAATTTTTGAGTAATTAAATTTTCAAAAAAACGACTCATCTCAAGCGAACTAATAAGAACTTCTGCATCACTCTCTTTAATGCCTAATTCTTGCATATAACGTTTTTTCTTTTCATCAGGCAATTCTGGAATTTTAAGTTCTAAAAATTCATCTTTAAGCAAGACTGGCAAAAGATCAGGATCTGGAAAATAACGGTATTCTGCAGCTTCTTCTTTTCCTCTCATTGAGCGAGTGGTTAAACTACTTGTATCAAAAAGTCTTGTTTCTTGAACAACTTCTTTTTCATAGGTTCCATCTTCCCAAGCCTCACTTTGACGCTTCACTTCATAATCGATCGCTTTTTGTATAAAACGAAAAGAGTTAAGATTTTTAATTTCAACCCTTGTATAAAGTTTAGTATCTCCTTTAGGACGAATACTCACGTTTGCATCACATCTAAAACTTCCTTCTTGCATATTTGCATCTGAAATATCTAAAAAACGTATGATAGAATGAAGTTTTTTAAGATAAGCGACCGCTTCATCACTGCTTCTTAATTCAGGTTCGCTTACAATCTCAAGCAAAGGAGTTCCTGCACGATTTAAATCCACTTTTGAAAAATTGCTTTCATGGATGTTTTTTCCTGCATCTTCTTCCAAATGTACCCTAGTAATACCTATACGTTTATTTTCTCCATTTACATTAATAAAAAGTTCCCCATTTTCCACTATAGGAATATCAAATTGAGAAATTTGATAAGCCTTAGGTAAATCAGGATAAAAATAATTTTTACGATTAAAAACACTTTTTTTATTGATAGTGGCATTTACAGCTTTTCCAAAAAAAATCGCTTTTTTAACTGCTTCTTCATTTAAAACAGGTAAAGCACCTGGCAAAGCTAAGCAAGTAGGACAAACATTAGTATTAGGAGTTTCCCCAAAAGAAGTTGCACAAGAGCAAAAAATCTTTGTTTTAGTATTAAGTTGGGTATGAACTTCAAGTCCTATAACTACTTCAAACATTAAATTTCCTTGATACTTAAATTATCTTTGGCATTATTTTAACATTATTTTCTTTCAAAATGACTTTAAAAAATAAAAAGTAAGATTAAATATTAATGAGAAGTATTATTTAACTTATTTTTAAGTTGGTAATTTTCTATCAGTAAAATAAAAATTAGAGTTAAAAGCAAACCCGGAGTAAGCCCTAGGCATAAATATACATAAGAATTAAATTTAAGAAACATCAAAAATGCACCAAAAAGCATTAAAGCCAAGGATGCACCTTTGAAAAATTCTAAAATATAAATCAATGATCTTCCTCTATCTTAACAGCACCTGCTAAATACACATAGGTTAAAATCATAAAAATAAAGGCTTGTAAAAATGCCATAAAAGTTAAAAGTACGTAAGCAGGAAGTGGTGCCACATAAGGAACAAGAGCTAAGATAACCATTAAAAATAAATCATCGCCTTTGATATTACCAAAAAGACGAAAAGATAAAGAAATCACACGAGAAAAATGCGAAACAATTTCAATTGGAAACATCAAAGGAGCTAAAAATTTAATAGGTCCCATGAAATGAGAAAAATATTTCACCACGCCTTGAGTTCTTATTCCTTCAAAATGATAATAAACAAAAACAATAATAGCCAAAGATAAAGTTAAATTTAAACTTGCTGTTGGTGAATGAAAACCAGGGATAATACCTATAACATTACTAAAAAATATAATAATACCCAAAGTAGCCACTAAAGGAAGGTATTTTCTAGCACTTTTTTCATCTCCTAAAGTATCACGCCCCATAGAAAGAACGCCTTCTAAAAAAGCTTCTCCTAAATTTTGCAAACCACGAGGGATAAATTGCATAGAACTAGTAGCTCTATAAGCAATGATTACTGCGATAAAAGCCACTAAGCCTAAATGAAAAAAATAAGAAAAAGTATGACTTGAATCAAATAAAGAACTGAATAAAAATAAATCTTTCATAATTTCCTCAGAATTTTTTATAAAAGCTTATTCTAGCACTGTCTTGCTTATAATTTAATGAAAATAAATTTTATTTTAATCCTTAAAATTAAGAATTAAAATATTTTAAAGCTTTTTGAAATTTTTGAATATCATGAGCTTTATTGTCTTTTTTTGCTATGATTAAATTTGTAGCTTCTTGTAACAAAGCTTGAATTTGAATTAAAGTATCATTTATATTTTCTCTAAGCTCGTCATCATTTTTGGATTTTTTTGCTGCGTTGATTGCAAAGTCTTTTAGATCTAAATCATCTAAAAGGCTTTCTAAATTTTCTATATTTTCTTGTATTAAAGCGAGTTTAAAATCATCAAGCCATTTCTTCATTGCTATGCACATCTCTCCAAGCTTCCAATAAGCCTTTGGTTACATTGATAACCTCATCGATTCTTGCTTCATTATTTTCTAAATTTGCCAAAGATAGAAGTTGAATTTCTCTCGTATAAAGCCCACTTAAATAATGTGCCACTTCTCCGCCTTTTTCATAATCTAAGGTGTTGATTAGTTCTATAAAGATAGCTGTAGTTCTTTTAATAAAATAAACTCTTTGCTCTATATCTTCATTTTTAATAGCTACTTTAGCTCTAGCACAAAAACGTAAAATGCCCTCATAGAGCATTTCAATCAATTTTTGAGAAGATTCTATCCCTACTTGATTTTGGGAATAAGCATTATAAGCTAAACTATTTTGCATCGATCTTTTCCTTAATTATTTGAATTATTTGCAGCATTAATCATATTTGTAACTGTGGTTAATTGCTGATTAAGTTTATTTAAGATACTTTCATATTGCAACCACTGATTTGCCATAGTATCATATCTTGCATCAATCATATCTTGAGCTGATTTTTTTGACTCATTTAGAGATTTAGTATCATTAGTCAAACTTTCATCATATTTAGTTAATGAACCATTTGTTCCTGTCATTCCTTGAAGAGTTGCCTTAAGTTGAGAAAAAATACCCTTACCTTCTATAGGCTTTGCAGCAATCGTTGTCTCACTTAAACCAAACATCTTAAGAAAATCTTTATCTCCTTTGATAGCAAAATCAGATCCACCATCGCCGCTAAAATTAAGTTTAAAACCTTTTTCATTATTTTTATCATATTCTTCAACTTTAACTTTTAATCCATCAATATTAAGACTATTGATATGACTGGCCAAATTTTTAAGCATTTCTTCTTCAGTTTTACCTGTAAGTACAAAATTTGTCCCATCTGTTGTTTTTGATAGATCATAGGTTTGACCATTATAAACTATGCTAAATTTTCCAGATTCGAATTTAATCCCTTGATTTTCTTCTCCATCTCTTGTTTTAGCATCTTCTTTAGTTAAATATTTATCTAAACTACCTTTTTTAATCAAATCTCCAGTATGAGAAATATCTTGATATTGCGTGATACCTGAAAAAAAGCTTTCCGCAAAATCAGGATTTTCTTTTACCTTGCTTTCAAATTTAGAGGAATCAAAACTTAAAGTTCCAGCATCATTTAAAGTTAAACCAAAATCTTGCATAGAAAGCATAACCGTAGTGCTAACTTTATTACCATTTTCATCTTCAACAGTTCCACTAACTGATTGAGAATCAAATAAAGCTGAAATGATACTTGAGCGTATAGAGTTAACTTCAGTTACACCTTGTAAAGTTCCTTTAGTTCCTGTTTCAGCATTATAATCTGTTGCAGCATTAAGATTGGTTACTAAATCATTATAAGCATCAACTAATTCTTGCATAGCTTTAGTTACAGCTTCATTATCTTGCTGAACATCAAAATCAATTTCTCCTGTTTTATTTAAAGTCAAAGTTAAACCAACGCCTAGATCGGTTACGGTATTGCTTTGACGTATCATTTTGATTCCATCAAGGGTAAATTCAGCATTTTGTGCTTTTTGTATATGTAAAGGATTATCTTTATCATCCTTAATGCCATATCCTTTGAAAGTTTCTGGATCAAGAGTAAGAACATAGTTTTCACCATCTCTACCCGCAGTATCTGATAAAGGTTTATCTAACTCCCATCCAAGATTTGAAAAAAGTTTAGAGGCATTTTGATCAACTACATATCTTCCTTTATCATCTTTATATCCATCAAAGAAACTAATAGCACTATCTTCTCCGGTTTCTTTACTGGTTAAGGTTAAACGATAAGGAGCATCTTTTTCTCCCGTATTTACAATCTTTGCAACGATCTCACCACCCGTAGCTTCATTGATCTTATCGGCTAAGTCTCTATAGGTTGTGTTTTTATTATAAGTAATAGTATATTGCTTTCCATTTTGCATAAGAGTAAAAGAGGCATCACCCTCTAAGTTAGGATCAACATAACCTCCATCGTTTGCCAAACCTTTACTTTGATAAACATCTTTTTGTGCGAGTTGAGTTACATTGATCTTCATACTTTGTAAAGATACCCCACTATCAGCAGTTAAACTTGCTGGAGGATTTGTAGTTACACTCGCACTTACTTTTCTCTTTGCAAAAGCTGTTGCATCCGCCAAAGAAGAAACTGCGGTTTGGAATGTAAGCAATTTTGTTTTTATTTCAGTTAAATCTTTTTGTTTAGTTGTATTTTCTTCGATTTTTTTTGTATAAGGATCTACTCTAGCTTTTTCCTCTGCCTGTTTTAACTTATCCAAAGTATCTTGAGTTAAAACTCCAGATCCAAAACCCAAACTTGATAAACTACCGAACGCCATTTTCAACTCTCCTTATCAAAAATCATACCGATTACATCTTTAAAATATTCTGCTAATCTCATAGCCTCTTCACTAGGAATTTTACGAATTTCTCTTCCTGTGCTTTTTTCAGTTACGCTGATATACATAGAACCGGTTTTATCACTATAACCAAAACGAACATTGGTATCCAAAGAATCCATTTGTTCATTTAATTTTTTCGTAACATCTGCTAATTTATCATTCAAATTTTGCTGATTATCATCGCCTCCTTGGCTTTGTTTTTCAGCGTGAATATCCGAACTAGCTTTTTGCGCCTTATCTGTTCTTTGACTCATTTGAGTCAAAACCATATCCATTTTTTCATTTGCCTTCGAAATTTCCATTTTAAAATCCTTTTTAAAATTTCTTCTATTGCTAGTTAAACTCTACATCGGCAAAAAAATAATTTTATGAATACTTTTTTAATAAAAATTTTAAAATTTTTACTTAATTTTTTATAAGCAAAAAGTGTGCCAAGTAAAAAACAAACTTATTTTTCTTAACCCATAATTTCAAATTTTTTAAATAACTGCGGATCATTATCTAAAATATTACGCAAAATTAGATCTTTTATAACATTTTCATTGCAATCAGTTTGCCGAGGCCAAGCTCTTGTATAACCTTCAGTTTCATTTTTAGCACTCGCATCAATAGCTAATCTATCCTCTTTTATAAATAAATCTCTTTTTGCATCGATATTATTTACTACTCGCCACACTAACATGTATGGATTTTCTAATTTATTGTTTGTATCTAAAAAGACTAAAATTCTAAAATGCTTTTTAAATTTCAATAATCTTTCAAAAACTTGAGAATTTCTTTCTTTTTTATCAAGTAAAATACAAACTATAGGACTTTTACATTCTTTATAAAACTGCTTTAAAGCAAAAAGCTCTACTTCAGAATTAAAAAGTTCAAATAATTTTTCATCCTCTAAAATTTCAAGCTCTTCTATCTCATTTTTATCACAAGCATCAAGTCCTGCTTTTCCACCAAAACAAGAATTAGGCGACGCATGATCAAGCTGATCACAAATTCCTTCGCTTATAAGTAATTTTTGCACGCAAAAACGATTGAGAATATAAGGAATTAGCGCATCATAATCATCTAAACTAGGTGCATCTTTATCAACAAAAATCGCATGTTTAACAAAACTCATTTGCCCCACGCCCCAAAAAGCATGCATGATCTGCTGTGCATGTGCGGGGTATTTTGTATCAATTTTAGCTAAAATTAGATTGTGAAAAACTCCATTTTCAGGCATTTTATAATCGATCAAATCCGGAACAGAAGTTTGCAAAAGAGGCAAGAAAATACGTTCAGTTCCAAGCCCCATAATCCTATCTTCTAAAGGAGGTTTTCCTACAACGGTTGCTTGATAAATCGCGTCTTTTTTAGCATAAATTTTTTCAACTTTCATGACTGGAAAAAGTTCTGCAGGAGTATAAAAACCCGTATGATCGCCAAAAGGACCTTCTATTTTAAATTCCTCCAAATCCACATAACCCTCTATAACAATATCACTATCAAAAGGGACAAAAACACCATTATCGCAAGGTGTCAATTTAGCGGGAGTTTTTTTGATAAAACCATAAAGTAAAAGTTCAAAAATTCCTTTTGGTAGTGGAGCTTGAGAGCACCAGATATAAAGTGGATCTCCACCAATAGCTACACTAACAGGCATTTTTTTAAAACCTGCTTTTTTATACTCATGATAAAAATTAGCGCCATCTTTATGGATTTGCCAATGCATTAAAAGTTCATTGTCACCGCTTACTTGCAAACGATACATTCCAAGATTGTTTTGAGTTTTATCTAAATTATGAGTATAAACTTGCCCCATAGTGATAAATTTACCTGCATCATCCTCCCAAGTTTTAAGTATAGGAAGCTCTTTAAGAGAATTTAAAATTTCATAATTATAAAGTGCCTTATTTACGCCTAATCTTTTAGGTGGGACATTTTTAAAACTCAATAAATTCATAAAAAAATCAATTTTGGCTCTAAAATTAGTAGGAATATGAAGTTTGGTTAATTTTGAAATTTCATCAGCCACTTCATTAAAATCTCTTCCAAAGGCTAAATTTAAAGCTTTTTGATTGCAAAAAGTATTCATTAAAACCGGAAATTTGTATTTTTTTTCTAATTTTTTATCAACAGGATTTTTAAAAAGCAAAGCCTTACCATTTTCTTCTTTTTTTGCCTCAATATAAGCTAAATGTGCGATTTCAAGATCTACATCCACAGGCTCTTCGATAATTTTTAATAAATTATTTTCCTTTAAAACTTGGATAAAATTTTTCATATCATATCCTCTGCTTTTTTTAATAGTTCTTTAGCTCCTTTGCTTATAAATTCTTTAGCTAAAATTTCACCAAATCCTTTAAATTCATTTTTTTTGATCATTCTCTTATCTTTTAAAATTTCACTCCCATCAGGCAAACCAAGTATAGCACGGACACAAATCATATCTTCGTTAAGTTCAGCATTGATCCCTATAGGAACTTGACATCCACCCTCTAAAGTAGCGATAAATTCTCTCTCTATAGTCGTTTCTATTAAAGTATTTTCATCATTTAAACATTTTAATAAATTTAAAATTTTTACATTTTCAATACTCTCTATACCTAAAGCGCCTTGAGAGGCTGCAGGAATGAGTTCATCTTTGCTAAATTCATAGATAAAATTAACCTCTTTGTCTAATTCCAAACGTTTAATACCTGCTAAAGCAAGTATAATAGCATCAAAATCACCTTTTTTTAATTTTTCTATGCGAGAATTTACATTTCCACGTAAAGAAATAATCTCTAAATCAGGTCTTAATAACAAAAGTTGCATTTTTCGCCTAAGACTTGTAGTGCCTATTTTTGCTCCTTTAGGTAAAGAGAGAAAATTTTCATATTTTTGACTCAACATGGCATCATTACTTTTTTCTCTTTTGCTAACTGCTGCTAAAACTAAACCTTTTGGAAAAAAACTCGGGACATCTTTTAAACTATGTACCGCTAAATGCGCTTCATTTCTAAGCATACTCTCTTCAAGTTCTTTTGTAAAAAGCCCCTTACCACCAATCTTAGCCAAAGGAGAATCAAGCAAAATATCCCCTTTTGTTTTAAACCCTTGCAATACAACATCTATATTGTGTTGATTTTTTAAAATTTGTGCGATGTGCTCACTTTGCCAAAGAGCTAAAGCGCTTTTTCTTGTGGCTATGATTAATTGATTCATTTTTCATCCTCTATAATTTCAACATCAATGATTTCTTCACTCGAATTTCGATTTTGTTTATGGGTGTATTTTGTTTTAGTAACTATTTTTAAAAAAATACCAAATAAAAAAACTAAAAACCCTAAAAAACTTGTTAAAACTCCTGGAAAAACAAGCAAAAATCCAGCAATAACAAAAGAAAATTGTGTTAGCATGTTTTTAAAGCCTAAAATTTGAAATTCAAGTATATTTTTCCAAAAAACTCCTAAAAGTATTACACCAAATACCATACTTGCTAAAATAAAAATTAAAAAATTTCCAAAACCAAAAAAGACGATAAATAATAGGCTGAAAATAATTTCTACGGCAAATAAAGGACTTAATTTAAGCTTATAACTCATAATATTTTCTTTTTTATAATTTCTACAATATGTTCTGTTTTAATCACTTCTTTGCTTAGATTTTTTCTTTGTATGAGTTCTATTTCATTGTTTTGCAATCCTTTACCGATCACTAAGGCATAAGGAAAACCCATTAATTCAAAATCATTCATTTTCACACCAAAACGTTCATTTCTATCATCAAGCAAAACTTCGATACCCAAATCTTGCAATTGATGATAAATTTGATGTGCAAATTCACAAGCTTCTTCATCTTTTATATTTGAAATGATGATATCGATAGTAAAAGGAGCCAAAGTTTGATTCCAAATACAACCTTTTTCATCATGACCAGCCTCAATAGCAACAGCTACCAAACGAGAAACCCCGATTCCATAACACCCCATATAAAATGCTTGAGTTTTTCCATTTTCATCTAAAAAATGTGCATTCATAGCCTTAGAATATTTTTGTCCTAGTTTAAAAATATGCCCTACTTCTATACCCTTACTTTTTCTTAGCTTTGCGCCACATTTTAAGCAACAATCATTTTCTTTAACCTCTACCAAATCCTTAAAACGATCTTTATTGAGATTAACAACATCAATTCCTACTAAATGATAATCTTTTTCATTAGCTCCAATAATCATTTGTTTTTCATTTTCAAGCTCTTGATCAAGATAAAAATCTATATCTTTTAGGCCTACAAATCCGATAAAACCAGGAACTAATCCCGCATCAAGTAATTCACTTTCATCCGCATCAATAAGCTCTAAAGCCTTACAAGCATTTTGTGCTTTAACCTCTTGCAAATCATCACATCCACGTATAAAAAATACAACCAATTTGCTTTCATTCTCGTAAATAGCTTTTTTTACAACCGCCTTAACAGTATAAAATTCATCAATCTTAAAAAAATCAGCCAATTCTTTAATACTTTTAATATTAGGGGTGTGAAATTTACTCGCATAACTAGCTTCTGGGCGCTCTTTATCACAAGTTTTTTTAGCCCTTGTTGCTGCTTCAATGTTCGCAGCATAATCACAATTTTCACAAAGCAAGATATCATCTTCCCCATTTTTTGCCAAAACCATAAATTCTTTAGAGCCGCTTCCACCTATTGCTCCACTATCAGCCTCAACAGCCCTAAAATCAAATCCCATTCTTTTTAAGATACGAGAATAAGTTTCATACATCAAATCAAATTCACGTGTCAAATCTTCTTCATTTTTATGAAAGCTATAACCATCCTTCATTAAAAATTCTCTACATCTTAAAAGCCCGAAACGCGGACGCGCTTCATCTCTAAATTTCCAACCGATTTGATACAAATGCAAAGGAAGTTGCTTATAGCTTGTAATTTTATTTTTAACCAAAGAAACCATCGCTTCTTCATGAGTTGGCCCTAAAACAAAATCATTTTCTTTTCTATCTTTAAAACGCAAAAGTTCTTTTCCAAAAACATTATAACGCCCACTTTCCTGCCACAAACTAGCTGGAGTAACAAAACTAAGATTTACTTCCTGTGCGCCAGCTTTGTCCATTTCTTCTTTAACTATGGCACGAATTTTGTCTAAAACTCTTTTCCCTAAAGGCAAAAAATTATAAAGCCCACTACCAATTTGTTCAACAAAACCAGATCGAACTAAAAAAATATGACTTGGCAAACTTGCATCTTTAGGCGTTTCTTTTGTGCTTGGTGCATATAATTGACTAAATTTCATCATTATTCTCCATGTTAAAATCGCATTTGTATTGATTTAAACCCTCAAGATTATTTTTCAAATCAAAAACATAACGCATAGCATTAATCACTGTATCGCTTTGAATTTTTCCTTGAAGGTGTTTTAAATTTACAGTTGGATTGTGTAAAAAAGCTTTAAAAACTTGATGGATCAGTTTTCTTGCTTCATTCTTATCTGAATGTTTTAAGTAACCTTTCTTTAAAGCAATGTCAAGTTGTTTATCTGCACACTCTTTTGCTTTTAAACGTATAGCTTTAATAATTGGATTTAAAGCCAAATCATTTAAATATCTAAAAAAATCCGATGTTTCTTGCCCTATAATGCTATAAGCCATACGTGCTTCATTCTCCCTTAAGGCTAAATTTTTTTGGACAACAGCTTGTAGATCATCAACGGCAAAAACAAAAATTTTATCATTTTCTTTAATATCAATATCACGTGGCACTGCAATATCAAAAAAATATCTTTTATGAGGAACTTCTTCGATTAAAGCATTAGTAATAATAGCATGAGTCGCATTAGTAGCTGAAAAAAAGAGTTCATACTGGTTTAAATACAATTTTAAATTTTCCAAACTATCGTATTGATGCAAACCCTCTAATTTTTCACAAAGTAATTTAGCCTTTTGCATATCGCGATTTAAAATAATAATCTTAGCTCCACCAGCAATCAAATGCTTAGCTGCAAGTTCAGCCATTTCTCCAGCTCCTATAACCACAGCCTTTTTTTGACTTAAATCTAAAAGTTCCTTTGCTTTAGCCACAGCAACACTAGCAACTGAAATAGGATTTTTTGAAATTTGAGTTTCTGTTCGGACTTTAGCAGCACACTTAAAAGCACAATGCAATGCCCTTGAAATATGAGTTTTACAAAATTCATTCTTTAGAGAAAATGAAAAAGCATCTTTAATTTGTCCTGCAATTTGAGTTTCACCCACAACAAGACTATCTAAAGAACTTGCTACTGAAAAAAGATGGTGTATCGCTCCGCTATCCTCAAATATATCAGCTTTTTTTAGTAACTCATCCTGATTGACACCACATAACAAAGCTAAAGTTTTAATAATATATTCTGAACAAGCATTTTTAACAAAAGCAATAATCTCCACACGATTACAGGTACTAATTATCAAACTTTCTTCAATATTTTCATGTGCATTAATCATGCGTAAAAATTCATACTTTTTTGTTTCATCTGTAAAACTTAATTTTTCCCTTAAAGAAAGATCGGTATTTTTATGAGTAAAAGAAACGCAATAATACATTAAAAATTCCTATCTATCATTGCTTTAACAATATCTTTTAATTTTTGATTAGAATATTCTTCTATAGCATCAATTGCTCTTTTGGCGTATTCTTTAACCTCCAAAATTGATTTTTCCAAAATTTCTTTTTCTTTAAATTGAGTATTTATCCATATTTTTTCTTGCTCGTTTAAATCTTTTTTAAACATTGATTTTAATTGTTTTTTTCCTTCTTCATCTAAACTTTCAAAAAGATATATATAAGGCAAAGTAACCTTTCCTTCTTTAAAATCTGCCATAGAAGGTTTTCCTAGTGTTTTTTCATCTCCTTTAATATCTAAAATATCATCAATCATCTGAAAAGCAAGTCCTAAATTTTTTCCATATTCTCCAAAAGATTTTTCATCCAAACCAGCTAAAATAGCTCCGCATCTTGCACTCGCTTCAATTAAAACTGCTGTTTTATTATAAATCATACTTAGATATTTATCTTTATCGGTGTTAAAATCCTGACTTAAATTAACATCCATAAGCTCACCTATAGAAAGCTTGACAACTGCATCAGAAATAATGTTTGCAAATTGAGTGTTCATTTGACTTAATTCATAAAAAGCTTTAGAGTATAAAATATCTCCTAGCATTAAAGCATTTTTTGTCCCAAATTCTGAATTAACGGATTTTACCCCTCTTCTTAACTCGCTCTCATCAATAATATCATCATGCAGCAAACTTGCTAAATGTATAAGCTCAATAGTCGCACAAATGCTTATTGCCTCTTTACTTTCCCCTGAAATGGCTAAAAGTAATTTAGAACGCAATTTCTTCCCTGATTTAACATGCAAAAGCATTTCTAATATAGGTTGATAATTTAGCTCTTTTAAAAATTTTTGTATCAAATCATCTATTACTTGCACACTCAATTCCTTTTTTTGCTATTTATCCCAACTTGTCAATGGTTTAACTTGTGGTTGGTTAAGATCGATCATAGGGACAACTTGATTATTTTGCGGTGGATTTGGAAGTGGTGTTTTTCTCGGATCTAAAAATTCTACCATCACACGAGACTCCTTATCTTCAATATACACTGTAAAAGTTGCTAAACCCTTATTATAACCACTAAATTCTAAAATAAGCCTTGCTCTATCTATATGTGGATTTGTATAATCAGGAATTAAAGTTTGAGTAACCCAATCCAAATTTCTTCGCAAACTCATCACAAATTGCCTTGGATATTTACGAAATTTAGATTGAACGATGATGTTTGTATTATCAAATAAAGTCCAATAAAAATCAAAATTTTGAACCTTATCCTCATAGCCAACTTCTTTAATTTGCACACTTGCTCTTTGATCTTTTTTAAGAACAAATTTATAAGTATATTCAAAGACTGGAGCCGCGTTTAAATGACTCTCGTGCGCCAAAATAAACAATAAGACAAAAAATAATTTTAACAATCTTTGCATTAACCCTCATGTCCTAAAATTTGGGCACCCAAATCTATGTAAATATCATCTAATCTCTGTTTAATTAAATCTCCATTTTCAAGTATAAAATTTTTAACATCTATTTCATTTAAGCCTTGTTTCTCCAAAAGCTCAATCATACTTATATATTCAGCGAAAAAATTTTCAAATACTTTTTCTAAGGCTCCCAAATTACCATTTTGTATGATTTCTAAAAATTTTTCTTTAGGGGTTTTATTAAACATTTCATCAAAGATATCCATTATTTTCCTTGAAAATAGTAAGTTTTTGATTATAAAATTTTAATCGTTAAAAGTAGCTAAATTGCAAAATTTTTAATTAATAAAATTTGGGGTAAAACCCCAAAAAACTATAATTGAACAGACTTACTCTCTTTGGCGTATTTAACACCTAAATCAAAAGCTTTTGAATTCGCATCGCGAGTTTTTGGTGGAACCATATGCAACATTGTTTCTTTTAAAACATCCAAATCAATACATTGACTCATATAAGCAGCAATGGCTAAAGCTACAACAGATTGCGTTGCAACATTCCCTACCTCATCTTTAGCTATAGTAATAATTGGAATTTCAAAAATCTGCCATCTTTTATAGTCTTCATTTTCAGGATGTACCAAATTAGGTTCTACAACAATAATCCCTCCTTCTCTTACACCACTACGAAAACCCTTATAGCCCTTATCAGCAGTTGAAAGCATAAAATCAACTTCTCCTTCTACAGCATAAGGAAAAAGAATTTCTTTATCATCTATAATAATATCTACTTTTGTAGGACCTCCTCTTACTTGAGAAGTATAAGTTGATGCTTTAAAAGCCTGACGTCCTTCCTTAATTGCCGCTTCAGCTAAAATTTCTCCTGCAGTGATCACTCCTTGTCCGCCTTCACCGCCAAATCTTAATTGATATTTCATTTTAAAGCTCCTAAATCAACCATTCTTTTTTCTTTGGCTGCACGACGCACTTCTTCATAAGCTTGACAATATTCTGGTTGAGAATTATCTTCATGTAAAACCCCAGTTGGAAATTTATCTTTTCTTTCTTCAAAATCCATACTTTCAAATTTAGCTTTTTCTACAACACGATTTTTAATCCAATCAAGCATTGCAGTTGCTTCTCCCATTTTATTTTTTCTTCCTAGATTGATATGACAATTTGAAAAAACATCGACAAAGCTGTAACCTTTGTGCGCTAAAGCTTTATAGATTAAATTTTCAAGCTTATTTGCCTCTATCACATTTCCTCTTGCAACAAATGAAGCTCCTGCAGCTTTTGTTAATTCACAAGCATCAAAATTTGGATCAATATTTCCAAATTGCGCAGTTACGGTATAAAAACCTTTTGGTGTGGTTGGAGAAGTTTGCGAATTTGTAAGACCATAAATAAAATTATTGATCACTATATGTGTTAAATCTATATTTCTACGACAACCATGTATAGTGTGGTTTCCACCAATTGCTAAAGTATCACCATCTCCACTGACCACAATGACATGTTTGGTTGGATTTGCTAATTTTATTCCCGTTGCATAAGCAATAGCTCTACCATGTGTAGTATGCACAGTATTGCAATTGACATAAGAACTCATCCTGCCACTACAACCAATCCCTGAAACAAGACATACATCATCCATGCTCCAACCAAGTTTTTCAATTGCACGGATAATACATTTTAAAACAACACCATCTCCACAACCCCAACACCATTGAGTTGGAAGTTTATCAGTTCTTAAATATTCATCATAATTAAATGCCATTTATATATTCTCCTTCACTTTAGCAATAATTTCACTAGGGGTGATAGGACGGCCATTTGCACGATGCAAACTGATAAAATCACGGCGTAAGCTCACCCTTTCAATCTCTTCAAGATATTGACCCATATTTAATTCCGTAACCATAACTTTTTCAAATTGACTCACCACTTTAGCTATTTTTTTCTCCGCTACAGGATAAAGAGTGATAGGACGAAAAAGACCTACTTTAATTCCTTCTTCCCTAAGTCTTTGAATGGCTTCTTTTGCTGATCGACTTACGCTCCCATAAGCTATGATTAAAAATTCAGCATCATCAAGCATGTACTCTTCATAAGTACAAATATCTTCACGATTGTTATTAATTTTACCCATAAGTCGCTCTATATTTTTTTTCACTATGGTGCCATCTTCTGTTGGAAAACCAATATCACCATGATGAAGTCCTGTTACATGATAACGATAGCCTGTAAAAAAAGGATTAAGCGTTGCAGCTTCATTTTCACCAGCTGCATAAGGTTTATAATCTTTCTTATCGCCTTCAAATTTTTTGCGATTATAAATTTTAATATCTTTTAAATCAGGTAATATCGCTTTACCATTCATATGCCCTACTGTTTCATCCATGAGTAAAAATACAGGTGTCATATATTTTTCAGCCAAATTAAAAGCTCTAATAGTTTCTAAATAAGCCTCTTCAAGCGAAGCAGGTGCGATAGCTATGCTTGCAAAATCCCCATGAGTTGGAGCCTTTGCTTGAAACAAATCCCCTTGCGCTACGCGAGTTGGTAAGCCCGTTGAAGGCCCCCCACGCATAACATTGACTATCACTAGTGGAATTTCAGCTATAAATGCAAGTCCGATTTGTTCTGCTTTTAAAGAAATTCCTGGGCCACTACTTGCTGTCATAGCTTTTACCCCACTCATTGCCGCACCAATAGCAACGCTTATCCCTGAAATTTCATCTTCCATTTGTATAAAAGTTCCATCATTAGCTGGGAGTAGATGACTTAACTCATGGGCAATCTCACTACTTGGTGTAATAGGATATCCTCCAAAAAACTTGCAACCACAATCAATGGCAGCCTGCGCAATTAAAACATTACCTGTTGCTATAATTTCTCTCATTATTTTTTCCTAAGCTAATTTTTTATATTGATTATTTCTAACCGCTAAAGCCCTATCTTTAGCTTCTGGTGTAAGTTTGGCAAATTTAAATTCATCTCTTTTGGCCACCATAATAGCAAAATCAGGACAATGCGTTTCACATTCAGTACAACCTATGCAAGATTCTGGATGTACTACCTCTATCATTTGTCCTAAAACAGCATGCACATCATCACGCATGGCTAAAACTCCTGCTGGACAATAACTTACACAAATATTACAAGCTTTACATCGATGCTCATCTACCCATACTGGAGTATCTTTTGGAGCTTTTATATTCATTATTTTTCCTTTTTTAATTTTTATTCTTGATTTATTATATCCAAAATAATCCAAACTCAACTAAGAAATTTCTAAAATCACTTTTAATTTTATTCCCTATAATGATGCTTAAGTAAAGATAATTCTAATTTTTGTTTTTCCTTGGTGCTTAATTCAATATCCATAATCTCAACCACGCCTTCAAGACTTAATCTCGCCATCATTCCAAAAGCTTTATTTTTAATCCCAAATTTCCCATCTAAGATTATACTCATAGGCAGAAATTCTCCACTTCTAATCGATTCTATCATTCTAATACAAGCACTAGAAGGAGCTAAATAGGCCGAAGTTTTAAGATATTTAATAACCTTGGCTCCACCTGTTTTAACTTCATTTTCTAAATCTTCAAATTCTTCTTCATTTAAATACTCGTCTATATTTTTACCATTAATTCTTGTATGAGATTTAACCAAAACCATATCATCATTATGAAAACCTATGAGTTTGGTGTCTATACTAGGCATTTTAACATTTAATTTTTTAGCCAACTCGTATTTAAAACGCGCATTATCCAAAACTCCCGCCATGGCAATAATTTTTTTAGACGAAAAAAGATTGCTTTGATATAAAATATTAAGCAATAAATCTACCGGATTAGTTAGAATGATAAAAAGGGGATCGGGATTAAATTTTTTAATCTCTTTTGCGCAAGTGAGTAAAATATCAGAATTAAGTTTTAATAACTCTTCTCTACTTTGCCCTTCTTTTCGAGTAAAACCCGCACTAAAAATAACTATATCAGAATTTTTAGTATGTGCATAATCTTGAGTACAAACTAACTTAATATCTAAATTAAAAGCAGCTATGCTTTGAGATAATTCTAATTCCTTTGCGATCAATAACTCTTCATTGATATCAATCATAACAATTTCATGAGCTAATTCACGCAAAATCAAACCATAAGAAAGACTTGAACCAATATTTCCTGAACCGATAATTGTAATTTTCATTTTCATCCTAATTTTATATTGTGTATATTTTTAATTAATTTTTAATTTTTGAGTAATTTTGTAACATATAGATTTTATTTTAATCTACTTGATAAATTAAATAATCTTAAATATAAATAAAAATTAAAATAAAAAAATTATAAAAATGCGTGATAATAATTACCAAAAACTTATATAGAGTATAGTTTTTAAATAGTTATTATCTTTAACTATTAAAAGTATATTATAAATAGAAAAAATTGCAAAGATATATTTAAAGTTTATTTTCATTTAAAAATAAACTTTAATTAGTCGAATAAATTTTTAGGCAATTGTATAATATTTTTAATCAAGTTAAATGGGGTTTTTAAAGTATCACTTAAAATTTGGGTATGAAATTTTGGATCATCGAGCTTTCCATCCACCTTGATATTTGTACTTATTTCTTGATTTTTTCCCAAAATAACATAATTTAAAATTGGAACTTTTGAAATAGTTTCAGAAGCTGATTTTAAAGTTTTTAACTCCAAATTTAAATCTATAGTATCAAGACGTAAATTAGCACTACCTAATCCATAAATATCAACACTATCTCCATTTAAATTAATAGCACTAAAACTCAATAAATCTTTTTTTCGGTTAAAAATAACTTTTCCATTTTGAAATTTTAAACCTTTTTGATTGAAGGTTGGAGTTTTAAACATCAATAAACTAGGAACCGTATCTATAAATGATATCAATTGATTAACACCTTTTAAATCCTTCACAAAAGTATTTTTAAAATCAAATTCTCCATCAAAATAATCAACTCCACTTCCAACAACACTTAAATTAAAAATTCCATCTTGCACTGCTTGTTTTTGTAAAAATTCATTTAAATATTGATCGTTTATGTTTTTAACAAAAAGCTTTAAATCATCCGGACTATAGTAAAAATTTAAATTTGTACCTCCTCTTGAACCTTGCACATTTAAAACACTTGCATTTAGATCTGCTTCTAATTTATCAAAAGCTAAAGTTTTATTCATATCAGCCAATACTAAAGCACAATTAGCCCCGCCAAAAATAATATTTTGTTTATTTTTACTGATATCAAAACTATTTGAAGAATCTTTTTCTTTCTTATAAACATAAGTTAAATTTTTTACCTGTATTTCTTTTTTAAGTGAAGATATTGTAGCACTTATAAGATCACTTTGAGTATTAATATATATAATATCATTTTTTCTTACAACACTAAAACTATCTTTATTATAAGGTGTTTGATTATTGATAAATAAATTATGATTAAAACCTACATCTTGGGCTTGCAAATCAAAATCTTTAAAATCTAAAGTTTTAAAATAAACACTTTTAGCCTCGTTAAAACCAAAATCCTTGAGAACTTTAGAATAGGAAATTAAAATATTGGGATTATTTAAATTAATTTCTAATCCATTTTTAAAATTAGCTATCAAACTCCATTCTGGTATAGTCAATACATCTTGATTAAAATCCAAATTAAGAGTAATATTTTGATTTTTAATATCCAACAAATCATCATCAAAATACAATTTATAAAGTTGAGTATTAAAAATTCCTTGTTTTTCTTTTAGGTTGATTTTGGCATTTATATTGGCTTTGAAGTACTGATTTTCCACATCGGCATTTTCTATACTTAAATTATCCTGCACTAATCTAATCAAACCCTTAGAAATATTCATATCGGCTAAAGATATATTGGCATTATTTAAATAAAAAATTCCATTATGAAGAAATTGACCTTTATCATGAAAATCGATTTTAAGCTCTAAATCGGTTTTAATAGATCCACTTTTTTGATAAAAAGGCAAGTTGAGATGATAATTTTGCAAAGCTTTTTCAAGTTTTTCATCTAATTTTAAATTATCTGATTTTATCCGCAAATAAATTCCAGCCTTTTCTTTATCAAAAAAATCATACAAATAAACTTCACTTTTACTCAAATCTGATCCATTGTAAGAGGCCTTATTAAATTGAAAATCCAATTTTTGCTGACTCAAATTTAAATCAACTCTTGGAATTTCAATAGCATTCATATTATCTTCTAAACGAACTTTAACTTTATTAACATATCCTAAAGCACTTATATTGTCTAAATAATAATTATTTTGTTTAAAATCTATAAAGCCTTGCAAAAAATCCAAATGATAAAATTCCCCAACAGCATTTTTAAATATCCAATGTTCTAAAGTTTTATTTAAGGTAAAATCTTTTCTAATCATAGTCGCTATATTTTGTATATTTGTTGCATTAAGATCATTAATTTTGTAAAGCAATTTATTATCTTTATAACTGATTGTGCTTTTAAAAGTCAAATTATTGCCACTCGCATTTAAATTCAAATTATAAAAATTACTTTTTGTTTTTATTTCAAAAACACCATTTAAATTCAAATCATATTTTTTAAGTTTTAAGGAATTAATCATTCCTAATAAATCACCCTTATTCACAGTGAAAGAAGCTTTCAAAAAAAGATCGTCGCTATCTATAAAATAATCACCATCTTTAAATAAAATTTTTAATTTTTGATTCTTAAAAGATAAATTCTCAATATCCACCTCTTCAACAAAATTATATAAATATTTTAAATTTTTCATTACCTTTAGTAAGGTTTTAGAATCAAAATCAGAATTATCATTTGAAGTATCATTAATATTTAAAACAATATTTTTTGCTCGAAAAATAAGTTTTTTATCTAATTTAATATATAATTGCTGAACTTTTAAAAAATCAAATTGGATACTAGAAATGAATATTCCGTTTTTCAGCACTAAAAATATAATTGATAATAATACAAATAATACTGCTAGTGTATATAATATTTTCTTTTTCATGCGTAACTTCTTATTGATATTTATTTTGGGAATTTGTTATTATTTAACTCAACCTTTAAAAAGCGATTCTGTTATTTTTATACCAAAAGGCTCTATTACTCAGATTATATCATATCTTAAAGAAAAAAAATATGAAATGAGTATTATTGACAAATATATTTTATTTTTTTTAGGGCACCCACAATCTGGATGGATTAATATGAGTACGCAAAAACTAAACAGAATAGAATTTTTATACAAATTAACCGTAGCTAAAGCTGCACTTGAAACAATCACTTTAATCCCTGGAGAAACAAGCGTTGTTTTTTTAGATCAAGTTTCCAAAAAATTAGGACTTAATAAAGAAATACTTTTATCCGAATTTCAAAAACAAGCTCCTTACTTAGAAGGAGTTTTTTTACCAGAAACCTATGAAATTCCAAAAGGAATTTCAGAAAGCTTATTGATAAAAAATTTACTTGCTATTTCTGAAAAATCAAATCAAACCACTTCTAAAAAAATTTTTGGACAATATAATCCCAAAAAATGGCATCAATATATCATCACAGCTTCTGTTATTCAAAAAGAAGCCGCCAATGAATCAGAAATGCCTATAGTTGCAAGTGTGATTTATAATCGTCTTAAAAAAGGTATGAAATTACAAATGGATGGAACTTTAAATTATGGTATTTATTCTCATGAAAAAGTTACACCTCAAAGAATCAGACAAGATAAAACCTTTTATAACACCTATAAATTTGAAGGTTTGCCAAAAGAAGCGGTTTGTAATGTTTCTTTGGCTGCAATTCGTGCAGCTATTTTTCCGGCAAAAACGGATTATTTATATTTTGTACGCGATAAAAACACTGGAGTTCATATTTTTACAAGCAATTTAAACGATCATAATAAAGCCATTAATTTACAAAAAAACAGATAAAAATTTGAAAAGTTGGAACGATATTTGCTTGTTAATTTGTAAAATTATAAATAAAAAGGATAAAAGATGATTGATCCATTTAAATCAAAAGAACTTGTTACTAGTGCTTTAGCAGGTAGAAATCTTAGAAATCAATTGATCAATGCTAATCTTGCAAATGTCGATACTCCTTTTTATAAATCAAGAGATATAGAATTTGAAACTGCTCTAATACATCGTGCTAATGAAATTTTTAAAAAGAGTGATGATAAAGAATTAAAATTAGCCGTAACAGAAAAAGGACATCAAGAACCTTGGAAATTTCCAGATCCTAATAAATCAACCATTTATTTAAGAGATGGACACTTAGCAAGAAATGATGGCAATACTGTAGATTTAGATGTTGAAACTACAGAAATGAGTAAAAATACAGTTATGATTACAGCTCTTGATGGAGTTTTAAGAAAACAAAGTAGTATATTTAGCTCCATACTTGATGCAAGTTCTAAATTAAGTTAAAGGTAAATTATGGCATACTTAAGTGATTTTGATATCAGCGGATATGGTTTAAGTGCTCAACGTTTTAGAATGAATGTTATTAGCTCTAATATAGCTAATGCAAATACAACTAGAACAGCAGAAGGCGGACCTTATAGAAGACGCGAAGTGATCTTTAAAGCGACAGATTTTGATAAACTTTTAAACGAACAAATTAGCAAGGATAATAATTTTTTAAAATATGAAAATCCTTTAAACGATCCTGACTCTCCAGAAGAAGCTAAACCAGCTATTCAAAGTGTAGTCGTGGATAAAGTTGTAAGAGATGATAAAGATTTTAGAATGAAATACGATCCAAGTAATCCTGATGCAAATGCTGAAGGTTATGTGGCTTATCCTAATATCAATCCTGTAATTGAAATGGCTGATTTGATTGAGGCAACAAGAGCTTATCAAGCCAATGTCAGTGCTTTTACAAGTGCAAAAACTATCGCGCAAAGTGCAATTGATTTATTAAGAGGATAATAACGAATGAATAATATTAATGATCTAAGATTAAATAATATTTCAAAAACAAATTCAAACCAAAATATACAACAAAATAATATTGGCGATGAATTTGCCAAAATGCTTAAAAATGAAATTGATGATTTAAATAAAACTCAAAAAACCGGTGAAGCTGCTATGACAGATATTGCCACGGGACAAGTTAAAGATTTGCACCAAGCTGCTATTGCCATTACTAAAGCTGAAAGCAGTATGAAATTTATGTTAGAGGTTAGAAATAAAGCCATTAGTGCCTATAAAGAAATTACAAGAACTCAAATTTAAATTTCTATGCAAGAAAATAAAAAAAATCGCGTTTCAAAAGTCGCCTTTGCTTACTGCATGGCACTTTTGTTCATGATTATTTTTTTAAGTTCAACCTTTATACTCACTTCTAAACGCCATATTCCTAATACCGAAAAAGATCAATATTCTTTAGCTTTGCGTGGCAATATTATCACAAAAGATAATTTTACCGTTACAACCTCAAAGCAAATTTATCGTGCTGAAATTGATCTAAGGAGTATCGATAGAGATAAATTTGATCTTTTTTTAAAACTTTTTCAAATCTATAGTGGATTTAGCGATAAAGAAATTACAGATATAAAAAAAAGAATGCAAAATCAAAAAAAACGCTCTTATAATTTCATCCTTTCTCAAAATTTAGACTCCAAGCAAGCTAACTATCTTAAGGATCTTGCAAAAAAATTATACATACAAGGATTTTTTAAAGCATTTACTAATAGTGCTGGTAAAGTTGAAACCAGAGGTTTAAATATTATCGAACATGAAGAAGATAGAATTTATATGTCACACGATGCACTCACTCCTGCCATAGGCTATACAAAAGTTGTCTTGGATCCAGAAAGCGGGATTTTAAAAAATATCGGTGTTAAAGGCTTAGAAAAATACTATGATCAATGCTTAAGCCCCTTGCAAAATGAAAAAATTCAAGGTTTAAAAGATATCGGCGGAAATATCATTTTAAATTTAAAATCACTACAGCAAAAAAAAATCAATGGTTGTGATTTGTATCTTAATGTTTCTTTAAAACTTCAAAAAAGTATTGAAAAAGCCATCGATGAACGCAATGAAGATCTAAAGGCTAATGAAATTATCGTAGGAGTTATGGATAGTAAAACGGGAAAAATTTTAGCTCTAGCAAGCTCAAGACGTTACGATCCCGAAAATCGCAGCAAAGATTTATCGGTATTAAATGCTAGTGCTATTGAATACGGCTATGAAGCAGGATCGGTAATCAAACCTTTTATTTTTATCACCGCATTAAGACTTAATAAAATAACTCTTGATGAAATCATTGATACTTATGGTGGATCCTATAAATTAGGACGATTTACCATTAGAGATGATCACAGAATGGATAAAATGACCGCTGAGGAGGTTATAAGATATTCTTCAAATATAGGTATGATTCAAATTGCGCAAAGACTTAGCAATTTAGAAATTATCACGGGTTTAAAAACCTTCAATTTTGGAGATAAAAGCGGTATTGATCTTCCTTATGAACAAAAAGGAGAAATTCCAAACCCTAAACATCTAAGAGAAATAGAAAAATCGGTATTAAGCTATGGCTATGGACTTAAGACTACTTTTATGCAATTACTGGCTGCGTATAATGTTTTTAACAATAATGGAGTTTATATTACTCCGCGTTTGGCAGAAAAATATTATCAAGATGGGCGTTTTGTTAATTTAGATAATGATATAAAAAAAGAAGCTATTTTAAATCCACAATCAGCTCAACTTATGCAAAGAATATTAATCGACGTTATCGAAAAAGGAACTGGAAGAAAAGCTTTCACAAAAGGAGTTACTTTAGGAGGTAAAACAGGAACAGCTAGAATTGCTGAGAGGCAAGGTTATACCTCAAACCGTTACAACGCTTCATTTTTTGGTTTTGCCAATGATGCTACACACGCTTATACCGTAGGAGTTTTAGTGAGAAACCCTACTAAGCCTTATAGTTATTATGCGGCTCAAAGTGCTTTACCAATGTTTAAAGATGTGGTTAATATTTTAATCAATGAAGATTTTTTAAAACCGGTACTTGATAACAATCAAACGACTAAAAATTAATCGTTTGATTTAGATTTTAATCTTTGGAATTCTTGCATTAAGAATTCTCTTAAATCTTCTGCTTCCTCTTTGCCGTTTTCTAAAAAATGAATCAAAATATTTTCTAATTTTTCTAAAAATTCAAAAAGCTCATTTTCCCAAATATTATTATTTTTATTACTCAAATTCATTGTCTGGATAAAGGTAAGTTCTCTACTTGCATCACTAAGTTTTTCTAAAAATTGATCTTTATCAGTCTGATTTTTCAATTTCATTTCTTCTATGCGATCCTTAAAAGCTCTGATTTTATCATTAATTACTTCGCAAAATTCTGGATAAATATCCATCTTTATAGGCTCCAATAACGCTTTTTTATCAACATTTAAAATTAATTTTTTCACAGCAAAATAAAGAAATAAAAAAGACAAAGCAACTATTAATAAATATATCCCTATCATTGATTTCCTTAAAGCGCTAACATTCCACCATCTAAATTCACGCTATCTAAACCAAGCCGATCTTTAACATACTGTGCAGCTAACATACTTCTATGGCCACTGCGACAAATAAAAGCTATTTTTTTATCAGATTTTTGTTTAGCTTGAAATTCTTGCAAAAA
This sequence comes from Campylobacter sp. 2457A, assembly GCF_020135895.1. NCBI lineage: Bacteria > Pseudomonadati > Campylobacterota > Epsilonproteobacteria > Campylobacterales > Campylobacteraceae > Campylobacter > Campylobacter sp. 2457A. The sequence goes on from NZ_JACHTO010000002.1 coordinate 73,977, forward strand.
ATTTTCATTTAAAAATCCTTTATGGTCATAAAATGAAACGCGCTCAGCATTAGGTAATACACCTTCTTCCCATTCCAAAGGAGTGCGAACATCAAAAATTTGATATTCGCTTAAATCTTGTTTTGTCCAAACACTAGCTGGAATATTTTCTATCATGAAAAAGCCTTCGTGATGATTTTAGCCAAACTTGTATTAAATTCAGAAGCATTTTCAATCCCCATGCCTTCGCTAAGTTTAGCCATATTTAATACTAAAATTGCAATATCACTATAGAATGTTTCATTATTTTTAAGTCCTGAGAAAATTGCATGTTTTGGATTGATCTCTAAGATAGGCTTTATATTTTGCTCTTGTCCCATTTGCTTTAAAAGCTGCTGCATAGCAAAATCAGGTTTATTTTTATCAAAAACAATACAGCTTGGACTATCTTTTAAACGACTGGTTAATCTTACATCTTCAACTTCATCTTTTAAAAGTTCTTTAAATTTAGCCACAAGCGGAGCGTATTCTTTTTTCTCTTCATCACTTAATTCGTTTTTATCTTCAACTTGATTAATGGCTACAAATTTTAACCCTTCATACTCTCCAAGCATAGGAGTAACCAAAGAATCAATCTCATCATCCATTAAAAGTACTTCTATATTTTTTTGTTTATACTCTTCTAATAAAGGTGAATTCCTAAGTAGGCTTTCATTATTTCCTGTAATATAAAAAATTTCTTTTTGATCTTTTTGTAAGTCATTTTTATATTCTTCTAAGGAACGTAAATTTTCACCTTTAGTACTCTTATAAAACATAAGTTTTAATAAACTCTCTTTTTCTGTTCCAAAACCGTAAAGCCCTTCTTTTAAAACTTTTCCAAAGGTTTTGAAAAAATCTAAATATTTATCTTTGTCTTTATTTTTTAATTTTTCAAGTTCGCTAAGTATTTTTTTAACACTCGCTTCTTTAACTGCTTTTAAAATTTGATTTTCTTGCAAAATTTCACGACTTACATTCAATGGTAAATCTTCAACATCAATAATCCCTCTAACAAAACGCAAATAAGTCGGTAAAAGTTCTTTATCATCATCGCTAATAAAAACACGTTTTACGTAGAGTTTAAGTCCGCTTTGATAATCCACTCTAAAAAGATCAAAAGGAGCATTTTTTGGAATGAAAAATAAAGAACTATATTCTAATTTTCCTTCGCTTTTGGTATGAAGATACAATAAAGGCTTATTAGAATCATGGAAATTTTGTTCATAAAATTTTTCATAATCTTCGGCTTTAAGGCTTGTTTTTTGCATTCTCCAAAGAGCATTAGCTTTATTGATTTGAGTGATTTTTACTTCACTCTTTCCTTCTGTTTCGCCCTCTTTAGCAGGGATATACTCTTCTTTTTCCATAAAAATTGGAAATTGTATATGATTTGAATATTTTTCTATAATGCTTTCAATTTTATAAGAATTAGTAAATTCATCATCTTTTAAATAAAGTGTGATTGTGGTTCCTTGCTCTTCTTTTTTAGCGTCTTCAATTTCATAACCATTTGCATCAGAAGTCCAAAGATAAGCTTTGTCATCCAAAGCTTTTTTACTTAAAACTTCAATTTTATTTGCCACCATAAAAGCAGAATAAAATCCAACACCAAATTGCCCTATAAGTTGAGAATCTTTCTTAGCATCACCGCTTAAATTCTCTAAAAAGCTTTTTGTGCCACTCTTTGCAATGGTTCCTAAATTATTAATCAAATCTTCTTTATTCATACCTATACCATTATCACTAATGGTTAAAGTTTTTTTATCTTTGTCTATTGTAATTTCTATTTTAGGATCAAATTTTAAGCTCTTATAAGAATCATCGCTAACGCTTAAAAAATTCAATTTATCTAAAGCATCGCTAGCATTAGAGACGAGCTCCCTTAAAAAAATTTCCTTATTTGAATATAAAGAATGAATCATCAATTGTAAAAGTTGATTAACTTCAGTTTGAAATTGCATTTTTTCTCCTTTGTATTTTTCAAATGCGTTATTTTAGCAAAAAATACATAATTGTAAAAAAATTTATTTAAAAATTACAAAACCAAGCCAAACTACCAATAAACACAAAATGACATTAAAAACAATATTAAGAAAAAGATGAAAATAATTTCCATTTTGCAAAAGCATTAAATTTTCATAAGAAAAAGTAGAAAAAGTTGTAAAAGCTCCTAAAAATCCTGTATTGATAAAATTTTTAAGTAATGGCGATAAACCTTTATTTTGTGCATAAGAAAAACAAAGTCCTATAGCAAAAGAGCCAAAAATATTTACAAAAAGAGTACCAAAACTAATAGCATGTGGAAAAATTTTATTGATAAAATTAATACTTAACATTCTAAATACAGAACCCAAAAAGCCGCCTATGCCTACAATTAAAATCATATTGAGCATGATTTCATTCTTTCTTGATCTAATATTTCTTGCATTTTTTTTCTAGTATTTTCAAGCCATCTCTCATCGCTAGTATCCACTAAATCCATGCAAATAATCTTTAAATTTCCACCACTTCCCACGCTAAAACTTTTCGTATCTAAAATTTTAGCAGAATCTACAATCAAAATAGGCTGAACTTTCAAATTCAACTTTTCAGTTAAAACTTTAGCTCCGCTTTGGAATTTAAGCATTTTTGCTGTTTTTGAACGCGTTCCTTCAGGAAAAATGGCTAAAACTCTATCTTCATTTAGTCTTTCTTTGGCTTCTTTTAATACACGCACTAAATCTCTTGGATTTTTTCTATCGATACAAAGCAATTTTGGTTTTTTTATAGTGATTTTAAAAAGTGGAATTTCTCCAAGTTCTTTTTTTGCAATCCAGCATAAATTTTTAGGGTATAATTCCTCTAAAGCAATAATATCTAGGGCGCTTTGATGATTCATTAAAATCATATTTGCGCTAGGATTAAACTCACCCACAAGCTCAGTTTTGTAAAAAATAGTATATTTTTGAAATTTAGCCCAAATTCTACGAATTTTCCAAAGGGTATTTTGCGAATTTACAAAACAAAAGCAACATACTACAATTAAAATACTAAAAATAAAAAAAAACCAAAAATATAAAGCTTTAATTTTTTTGTAAATCTTCACGAAGTACCCATCCTATTTGGCCATTTTCAAGAATTACTTTAATATAATCTAATCTTTTTCCTAAAATTTTAACTTTTTCATTAGAATGAGCTGTATAGAAAAAAGTTGAAGGCTCTGTTGGCAAAATTCTTGCTCTTGAACCTGCTTTTAAAATACCGCTTTTTACGCTTGTATCTATGAAAAAACTCAATACAAAACATACTATTGCTAAAACTAAAATGATATAATTTTTTCTCCACACAAATACAAGTGCAAAAACAAATGTAAAAAACCAAAGTGCATATTGTTTATAAATATTAAAATCTTTATTGGTAGGATTTAAATCACTTTGAGTGCTAATTTCATCATCACTAATAACAAGTCTAAAACTCATATTTTCAAGACTTTTAGTATCTTTATTGAAATAAGAAAAATCAAAATGGGTTTTAGATGATGGAAATAAAGCGTAATAAAAACCGGTAGAAGCGTTAAAATCACCTTTTAAATTTTCAACTCCTTGTTTTTGGACACCATCGATATAAAAACTTTTAAGATTTGTATTGGTAGCATTTAATTCAAGCATAACAATGATGCTATTATTATCAAAATTTTTAGTTTTTATCTTTTTTACTTCCAAAGAACTTGCTACTAGGTGTGAAAAATGATTATCACTTGGTGTGATTTCATATCTGATTGGATTTAAATTTAAAGTAGATTGCTGAAAAGCTTCTCCATTTCTAAGTAACTGAATTGAAATTTGCTCTAAAGAGGCATTAGAAGTTTTAGCTTCAAACCATAAAGTTGTTACATACTCGCCTTGTATATTTTTCCATTTTGCATCAGGATTTAGAAAAAGCAAGTCATCGTTCTTTTTTAGATTAATCTTAAAATCAAAATTAGTATTTTCAGTTGTTTTTGCATGAATGGTAATTGGAAAAGCTTCTCCAACATAAACCTTGTGCGGATACTCATCATTAGTAAGCACCAAAGAGCTTTGCGGGATAAAAGGATCTTCAACATTGCTCGTATCGATATCAGTATTTTCATCACTTGGAGCAATATTTTGATAAATTTGCTGCTCCTCTTTTGGTAATTTTTCTAATTCTTTTTGCACCTTTTGAGCATCAAAAACAGAAATTTCTTTTTGAGCAAAAAGACTACAAGAAAATAAAAATATAAAAAATAATATTCTCACATAAAACCTTCTAACATTTTTAAACCTATTTCATTACCTAAAACACTATCACAAGCTCTTTCAGGATGTGGCATGAGACCAAAAATCTTTTTATTCTCATCACAAATTCCAGCAATATCACAAACAGAACCGTTAGGATTTGGTTGATATTTTAATGTGATTAAGTCCTTATCTTCTAATTCTTTTAAAACATCCTCTTTTGCGTAGTAATTTCCTTCTCCGTGTGCAATAGGCAAATTAATAATATCATCTTTTTGAAAATTTCTTAAAAAAACATTTTGATTTGAAACCACTTTTAAATCTTGATTTTTTGAAATAAAGCTTAGTTTTTCATTGTGCTTCATTGCGCCTTTTAAAAGGCCGCTTTCTAAAAGAATTTGAAATCCATTGCAAATTCCTAAAATATAGCCTCCTTTTTTAGCGTGCTCAAAAACACCTTGCATGGCAGGAGCAAGTTTAGCAATCGCTGCACATCTTAAATAATCTCCATAAGAAAATCCACCAGGTAAAACAACCAAATCAGCTGTAAATTCTTTTTGCTCATGCCAGATTATTTCAGTTTTAGCTCCAAGTTTGTTAAATGCATATTCTGTATCAAATTCACAATTTGTTCCAGGAAATCGAATAATTGCTACTTTCATTATTTCTCGCTTATACTCAGTTCATAATCTTCAATCACATTATTAACCAGCAATTCTTCGCACATTTTCGCAATACGCTCTTTAGCTCCTACTTCATCTTTTTCATCTAAATCAATGATGAGTTGTTTGGCCATTCTCACTTCTTTAACTTCGTTAAAATTTAAAGAATGCAAGGCCTTTTCAATAGCCTTGCCTTGAGGATCTAAAACTCCATTTTTTAAAAAAATATTTACCACTATTTTCATCAATATACCTTAACTTAAAATTCTTTTTAAAACTTCTTCGTAAGCGACTTTTACGCTACCTAAATCTTGGCGAAATCTGTCTTTATCTAGTTTTTCATTGCTAAATTTATCCCAAAATCTACAGCTGTCTGGACTGATTTCATCAGCTAAAACAAGTTCATTATCTTTAGTTAAACCTAATTCTATTTTAAAATCAATTAATCTTAAATTTTTAGAATCAAAAAATGGAGTTAAGATGGAATTGATCTTTTTAGCGATATTTTTAATCTCTTGAATTTGTGCTTCATTTTGAACTAAATTTAAAATCAAACAATGATCATCATTGATAAAAGGATCGCCTAAAGCATCATCTTTTAAGCAAAATTCAACCAAAGCAAAAGGCAAAACTTTACCATCCTCTAAGCCCAATCTTTTTACGATCGAACCTGTAGCAACATTACGCACTATTACTTCTATAGGGATGATTTTGCATTTTTTTACCAATTGTTCGGTATCACTGATACGATCAACTAAATGAGTTTTGATGCCATTTTTTTCAAGCAAATGAAAAATTTCTGTACTGATTTTACAATTTAAAGCCCCTTTGCCGCTTTCATTCCCTTTTTTTTCAGCATTAAAAGCTGTTAAATCGTCTTTAAATTCACTGATTAATAAATTTTCATCATCGGTTTTAAAAAGCTTCTTTCCTTTTCCCTCATACATTAAATCTTTTTTTGTCATAACGCACCCTCCTTAATGTTTAAAATTTTCACCGCATCAATAGCAGATTTTAATTGCGCATCTTCATAAATTTGTTTTAATGTAATGATGTTTTTATCATTTTTGATTTCTTTTTTCTCTTCTTTTTTATCATTAGTTTTTTGAAGTTCATTTTCTAAATGTTGTTTTAATTCGCTTTCTTTTAGATTAAAGCCTTCTTCTTGAGTGCTTACCTTTCCAGGAAAAACTTCAATATCCGGTTTTACGCCTATAGCTTGGATGGTACGACCACTTGGCAAATAATATCTTGCTATAGTCAATCTTAATGCTTCGGTTTTATTAATAGGAATGATTTGCTGCACACTACCTTTTCCAAAAGTATTTTCGCCAACAATCACAGCCCTTTTTAAATCTTGCAAAGCCCCGCTAACAATCTCACTCGCACTAGCACTTCCACCATTGACAAGCACCACTAAAGGAGCATTAGAAATTTTATTTTTTGCTTCTGCTTTGTATTCTTGATTTTCACTAGCTATGCGTCCTTTTTGAGAAACGATCACACCTTTATCTACAAATAAATTAACTAATCCTATAGCTTGACTTAAAAGTCCGCCAGGATTATTTCTAAGATCTAAAATAATCCCTTTAACATTAGGATATTTTTTAAGCTCTTTACTTGCAGAATCGACTACATTTTTATCAAAATTAGTCACTCTTAAATATAAAATATTTTCTTTTTGGATCAATTTTGCATAAACACTCTCAACTTTTATAATATCTCTCATAAGAGTCACATCAAAAGGCTTAGTAGAACCTTTTCTAAAAATAGTTAAAGTGATTTCAGTTTTTGGCTTACCACGCATTTTTTCTACAGCGTCATTTAAATTCATACCCAAGGTTGCTTCATTGTTTATTTTTAAAATGATATCGCCTGATTTTATTCCTGCTTTATCCGCAGGAGTTCCTTCCATAGGAGAAACAACAGTTAAGGCTCCATCTTTCATGCCTACCGTAATTCCAAGTCCTCCAAATTCACCATTGGTTTGAATTTTCATATCATTAAAATCTTTTTCATTTAAGAAAGAAGAATGTGCATCAAGATTACTCAAAAGTCCGGATAAAGATTTATCCACCAAATCACTTATATTTTCATCATCAACATAATATTGTTCAACTATAGCTAAAGTTTTTGTAAGCTTATCTAAAGCTTGCAAGCGTTGTTCTAGTTTTTTATTATCGTCAGCTTTGGCGTGTAAATTTCCAACAAAAAAAACACAAAAAGCCAAAGAGCTTATAAAACCTATTAAAGTGGCTAAAGATCGTTTTATTTTCAAGTGAAACTCCATTAAAATTTTTTCATATTTTTAAAAGTAAATTTTAATAAAAAATGCTTAAGAAATTGTAAATTAAACACATAAAAATTTACATTGCGTTTTCTTTTATTTTTTATGCTAGAATGATTTTAAAATTTTAATTTAAAAAATCAAAGGATTTTTAGGAAGATAAATGCAAAATATAAAAAAACATCAGCATTCACAAAAACATATTAAAGCGATCAGTAATAGACTTAGTCGAACAATTGGACATTTAGAAGCAGTTAAAAACATGGTAAAAAGAGATGAGGATTGTAGCAAAATTTTAATACAACTTGCCGCTATTAAAGCAGCGGTTAATAATACCGCAAAAGCTGTTTTAAAAGAACATTTAGCTCATTGCATCCATCATACATGCTCTGAAGAAAATAAACAAAGCATAGAAGATCTTAATAAAGCTATTGATATGTTTGTAAAATAGCGTTTTTACTATAACTTTATAAAAATGAACTTAAATATATTTATAAAATATTATAAAATAACTTGACATTATATGACTAAAGTTATATAATACGTTTTATATAAATTAATAAAAAAAGGAATCAATATGGCAAATATACAAGATTATTTAACAGACTCTATGCTTTCAAATGTTGAAAGTGCAGCATCTTTAGCAATATATTCTAAAAATAATGAAATTGTTCCTTTGCATCTTTTTTGGGCTTTATGCGTTGATAGCTCAAGTTTGCTTAATCAAATACTTAATAAATTAAATATTTCTAAAGAAGCTTTAGAACTTGAAATTAAAAGCAAAATTTCTAAATTACCGACAAGCTCAAATGTGAATAAAGAAAATATCAAATTTTCAAATGAATTTATCAATTCTTTGGAGACAGCCAAAGGCTTAATGAATGCAAATGGGGATAGCTATTTATCTGTAGATACTTGGCTTATTAGTGAAAGCGAAAAGGATCCGATTAAAGAAATTTTATCTAAGTTTTTAGATCGTAAAGAATTTCAAAAAGAATTACAAAATTTAAGAGCCGGAAGAAAGGTTGATAGTAAAACAAGCGATGAAACTTTAGATAGTTTAAATAAATTCGGTATTGATCTAACTCAAAAAGCAACTCAAGGAGAGCTAGATCCAGTTATCGGAAGAGAAGAAGAAATAGAAAGACTCATGCAAATTCTTATCCGCAAAACTAAAAATAACCCTATTTTGCTTGGAGAACCTGGAGTTGGAAAAACCGCAATTGTTGAAGCTTTAGCACAAAGAATAGTTAAAAAAGATGTGCCAACTTCTTTGCAAAATAAAAGAGTCATTGCGCTTGATATGAGTGCTTTAATAGCAGGTGCAAAATACCGCGGCGAATTTGAAGATCGTCTAAAAGCGGTAGTTAACGAAGTGATCAAAAATAAAAATATCATCTTATTTATAGATGAAATTCACACCATAGTAGGAGCTGGAGCGAGTGAAGGGAGTATGGATGCAGCCAATATCTTAAAACCTGCTTTAGCTAGAGGCGAACTTCATACCATAGGCGCTACCACTTTGAAAGAATATCGCAAATATTTTGAAAAAGATGCGGCTTTACAACGCCGTTTTCAACCTGTTAATGTTCCTGAACCTAGCATCAATGAAGCTTTAGCGATGCTAAGGGGTATCAAAGAAAAATTAGAAATTCATCACAATGTTACAATCAATGATAGTGCTTTAGTCGCAGCTGCTAAACTTTCAAAACGCTATATAGCGGATCGTTTTTTACCGGATAAAGCTATTGATCTGATCGATGAAGCCGCCGCTGAACTTAAGATGCAAATTGAAAGCGAACCTAGTTCTTTAAGAAAAGTAAGAAAAGATATTGAAACTTTAGAAGTTGAAAATGAAGCTTTAAAAATGGAAGATGATAAAAAAAATGAAAAAAGAATAGAGGAAATCATCAAAGAATTAGCTAATTTAAAAGAAAAACAAAGCGCATTAAATTCACAATTTGAAAATGAAAAAGGTGTTTTTAACGAAATCAGTGTCAAGAAAAAAGAAATTGATCTTTTAAAAAATGAAGCCAATTTAGCTAAAAATAAAGGCGAATTTCAAAAAGCGGCTGAATTAGAATATGGAAAAATTCCTAGCCTCGAAAAAGAAGTGCAAAACTTAGAGGAAAAATGGAAAAAGATGAGCGAAAATGGCGTTTTGCTTAAAAATCAAGTGGATGAAGACTTAGTCGCTGGAATTTTGAGCAAATGGACAGGTATTAGCGTACAGAAAATGCTTACTTCTGAAAAACAAAAATTCTTAGAGGTTGAAAAACACTTAAAAGAAGGCGTTATAGGACAAGATAAGGCCTTAAATGCTTTAGCAAGAGCCATTAAACGCAATAAAGCAGGACTTAATGCAGACAATAAACCTATAGGAAGTTTTTTATTTTTAGGACCAACTGGAGTAGGAAAAACTCAATCGGCCAAAGCTTTGGCAAAATTTTTATTTGATGATGAAAAGGCTATGATACGCTTTGATATGAGTGAATTTATGGAAAAACATAGCGTTTCAAGACTTTTAGGAGCGCCTCCAGGATATATAGGGCATGAAGAAGGTGGAGAACTAACCGAAGCGGTACGTAGAAAACCTTATAGCGTTCTTTTATTTGATGAAGTTGAAAAAGCTCATAAAGATGTTTTTAATGTGCTTTTAGGAATTTTAGATGATGGAAGAGCAACAGATAGCAAAGGCGTAACGGTGGATTTTAAAAATACCATTATTATTTTAACCTCTAATATCGCTTCAAATGCAATCATGACGCTAAATGGAGAAGAAAAAGAAAATGCGATCAAAAATGAATTGAAAAATTTCTTTAAACCTGAATTTTTAAATCGTTTAGATGATATCATTACTTTTAATCCTTTAGGACAAGATGAGGCTTATGAAATTGTAAAGCTTTTATTTAAAGATTTACAAAATAGTTTATCAAACAAAGGTATCAAAGCAAATTTAAGCGAAAATGGAGCGCTTTTAATCGCAAAAAATGGTTTTGATCCTGACTTTGGAGCTAGACCATTAAAAAGAGCTATTTATGATATGATAGAGGATAAATTAAGCGATATGATCTTAGCTGATGAACTTAACGAAAACGATAACATTTTAATCGATGCTGAAAATGATGAAATTGTGATCAAAAAAATACAAAATTGAAAGTAGAAATTTCTACTTTCTTGATTTTTTAAATTCCTTCCTTAGTTTTCTTATCTCAAACCACAATTTGATATACCCCCCCCCGTACCAATTATTATTAGCCCTTATTAAAGCTTCTCCTAGTCTATAAGATAAATGTTCTTTAAATTTTAAAGCTTCCTTATAATCAGTATAAGATTCTAAAGGAGGTAATTTTAAAGAAGGATCTTTTTTTATTTTTTGTTTATAAATTTTTTGTTCTTGTTTGTGCTTATCTTTTATATAAGATAAAACATAAGGCATTCTTATAAAACCTACTCATCAGAAGTAATTATTATTTCGAATTGATGATTAAATTGTTTATTTTTACATGAAAAATGAAAACAAGAAATATTATTAGCAATATTTTTTCCAAATTTATACATTTATAGAAGTCAATATATGAAAGCAATCAGGATTCATAAAAAATCATTAAGATTAAATTTATTTACAATATTATTAATATCTATACTTTAGCTTTATATTGTATGATATTTGCATTTCAATCATGTTTTATCTTAGAATCAAATAACAACCAATATTATTATTTTGCATTAATTTAAAATATCAAAAGTATTAATATATCTATATAATATTAACTTTTATTACTAAATAATCTGCTTTTTTAAGCACACCTTAATTTTCTTTTCTTTTTAAAGAATAAAGTTTATATAGAGCAGATATCGAGTCTAAAAATAAATTTGTAAAATTGATATTATCTTAGTTTGAACCAACTTCTAATCCACCCATAATTCTACCATTATTTGCATCGATTAAAGCTATATTTTCATACTTTAACTCGCTTTTATAAGATCTAATCATTAATTTTAGTTAAATTTTGTTATAATGGTACAAAATAATTCTTAAAAGACAAGGTTAAATCAAAATGAAAGAAAAAATTCAAACTTTAATAATAAATGCGTTGCTTAATTATGGAAATGATTATGAAATTGAAGAATTAAAATCTGTCAATTCCGAAACAAAGCTTTACAACGGACTTGGTGGATGTTTAGATTCTTTGGCTTTAGTTAGTTTAATTTCTGATTTAGAAGAAATTTTGAGTGAAGAATTTAAAAAAGACATAATTTTAGCAGATGAAAAAATGATGAGTTCTAGAAATTCTCCATTTAAAGATGTTGATTCTTTAGCAGAATATATTATACAAAAAATTGAAGAATAAGATGCAAAAAATTATTGTTATAACTGGAACCAGAAAAGGCATAGGTAAAGAACTTAGTGAGTATTATTTAGAAAAAAATCATATTGTTTGCGGGTGTTCAAGAGGCAAGGCTAGCATAAACCATCCAAACTATAGACATTTTGAATTAGACGTTAGCGATGAAATGTCAGTTGTCAATATGATTAGAAATATCAAAAAAGAATTTAAAAAAATAGACATATTGATCAATAACGCAGGTATAGCCTCGATGAATCACCTATTAACAACGCCTAATAAGAGTGTAGAAAATATTTTTAACACTAACTTTTTTGGTAGTTTTTTGTTTATAAGAGAAGTGGCTAAAATTATGAGTCAAACTTACAAAAAAGAAAATACTTCTATGCCTTATAGAATTATCAATTTTTCTACAGTAGCTACTCCTTTAAGATTAGAAGGCGAGGCTATATATGCAGCTTCAAAAGCAGCTATTTGCAGTCTTACTCAAATTTGCGCTAAAGAATTAAGTCCTTTTGGCATCACTTGCAATGCTATAGGCCCTACTCCAGTTCCAACGGATCTTATAAAAAATGTTCCTAAAAATAAAATTGATGATTTATTAAATAAACAAGCTATAAAAAGATTTGGTGAAGTTAAAGATGTGATTAATGTTGTTGATTTTTTTATAGATGAAAAGAGTGATTTTATAACAGGACAAATTCTTTACTTAGGTGGCATTAATGGCTGAATTTAGCAATGATTTTTTAAAAAAGATATTTAGCTCAAAATATCAAGATTATCATGCTTTAATTTATGAAAATAAACATTATACCTATAAGCAATTACGCGAAAATACCCTTAATAAAATTGAAATTTTAAAAAGCAAAACTAATAGTAAATTAGTTGCAATTATGGGCGACTATGATTGTGATAGCGTGGCTTTATTTTTAGCTTGCATAGAATTAAACAAAATCGCCATTCCCTTGATTGATGAAAAAGAAATTGATAATAAATTAAAAGAAATTAATTGCGATATCTTATTTAAAGATGGACAAATTAGTTTCAATGATCAACAAGATAATTTAACCCAGCATGAAATTATTAAAAAACTGACAAGTCAAAATAAAGCGGGGTTAATTTTATTTTCAAGTGGCAGCACTGGAAAACCAAAAGTAATTGTACATGATTTACAAAAAATACTTAATTCTTATATTGATAAAAAATACAAACATATCAATATGCTTCTTTTTCTAATGTTTGATCATATTGGTGGATTAAATACCTTATTAAATTGTTTGAGTATGAATGCTTGTGGTATAGCAATAAAAGATAGAAAAAATGTTGATTTATTGGCAGAAAGTATAGAAAAATATAAAATATCGCTGCTGCCAGCTTCTCCGTCTTTGCTCAATTTATTCTTAATTTCTAATGCGGTTGAACAATACGATTTAAGCTCTTTAAGGTTAATTACTTATGGAACTGAAAAGATGTCTGAGGCTTTATTGGAAAAATTAAAAACAGTATTTCCTAAAGTTAAATTTCTTCAAACATTTGGCACAAGCGAAATAGGTATTGCACAAACAAAAAGTTATAAAGATTTTATTAAACTTGAAAATGTTGATTATAAAATTATCAACAATGAGCTTTTTATAAAGAGTAATACTCAAAGTTTAGGATATTTAAACGCTGACAATTCTGCTTTTGATAACGAGGGATATTTTGCAACTGGAGATTTAGTTGAAGTTATTCATGAAAATGGCGAAGAATATATAAAGATCATAGGCAGAAACAAAGAAATAATCAATGTTGGTGGAGAAAAAGTTTTACCTCAAGAAGTCGAAGGAATAATTTTGCAAATTCCTTTTATTCAAGATTGTTTAGTATATTCTCAAAAAAATCCTATTACCGGACAAAGCGTGTGTGCTAAGATAGTTCTAGAACAAGGAAAAACATTAAATTCTTTAGAACTCAAAAAAGAAATTAGATTATTTTGTAAAGATAAATTAGCAAATTATAAAATTCCCACCAAAATAGAGATTGTCGAAAAACTAGAATTTAGCGAAAGATTTAAAAAAGTAAGAAATTAATAAGCAATTTTTATTTTTTATAACAATTTTATTTTTTTAAAAATATATACTTTTACTTTTAAAAATTTTAAATTAAATTGGTTTTATAATCCAATTTAATTTTTATTATATTTCAATCTTACTTCAATTTATTTTCGTTTTAAAACAAAATCTCATTTTCATTTAAATTAATATTATTTCTTGGCAAAGGTGATTTATCTGTATAATAAGCACTTTTGCCTTTGTAAGTTCCTTGATAAACTCCATTTGGAATGCTGAATTTTCTTGTTGTATTTGGGAATTTCTCTATATATTGAGTTAAAAAGTCCTTAAATACTGGTGCCGCAGTTCTAGCTCCGCTTTCTGTATAACGCATTGGCTTGTTATTATCATTTCCATACCAAATCAATGCTTCAATCTCTGGAGTAATCCCACAAAACCAAGCATCGACATTTTTATTTGTCGTTCCCGTTTTTCCAGCTATATCTATACCTTTAACCTTAGCATTGCGACCTGTACCACTTTCTACAACATTTCTCATCATATCTAGCACTAAAAAGCTTTGTTCTGGATTACTCACTCTATGTTCACTTGAGTCAAATTTCATAATCACTTTGCCATCTTTATCTTGAACTTGTCTTATAATTTGAGGTTCTTTTATCACCCCATAATTTCCAAACATAGTATAAAATTTAGAATACTCCAAAGGAGAAATTCCAAAACTTCCCAAAACTATAGATAAATTCGGCGGAATATCCTTAAAACCAAATTCCATCAATTTAGAATAAAGCACATTAAGTCCGATATCAAGTGCAAGATTAATCGTGGCAAGATTTCTAGAACGCGTTAAAGCTTCTTTAAGAGTGATCAAACCTAGGAATTTTCCACCATCATTTTTAGGTTTCCAAACCTTACCTCCACCTGAAAAAATTCTAGAAATATCCGCAATTTCACTCATAGGAGAATAACCTAAATTAATCGCTACTTGATACACAAAAGGCTTAAAAGAGCTTCCTGGCTGACGCATACTTTGAGTAGCACGGTTATAATTGCTTTTTTCATAATCCACTCCACCAACAAGCGCCAAAACATCACCACTTTGATGATTAACAACCACCATGGCACCATTTAAAGTACTTAAATTTGCATCTTTATCACGCTTTACAATTTCATCATAACCAAATTTTAAAGCATTTTGTGCCATTTCTTGAACATCTAAATCAATATTTAAAGTGATTTTATAACCACCCGTTCTTAAATCCTTAATACTAGAACTAAGTTGCTTCATCACCTCATCAACAACATAGGGAGCGGCATTTTGTGTTAAGGTATCATTATAAATTTTAGGCACCTCTTTCATAGCACTATCATAATCACTTTTAGAAATCCAACCTAAACTATACATTCTTGTTAAAACATTATTTGCCCGTGAAATAGAAAGATCTAAATGTTTAGTTGGATCATAGCTGCTTGGTGCTTTAGGAATACCAACTAGCATTGCAATTTCTTTAAGACTTAATTCGCTTAAATTTTTATGAAAATAGCCTTGTGCAGCAGTTTTTACGCCATAATATCCATGTCCAAAAAAGATAAAATTCAAATATCTTTCTAAAATTTGTTCTTTGGTTAGTAAGGTTTCAATTTTATAGGCAAGTAAAGCTTCTCTGATTTTCCTTGTGATGGTTTTTTCTGGAGTTAATTCTGTATTTTTTATAAGTTGTTGAGTAAGAGTAGAAGCACCTTCTACAGGCTTACCAACATTTTTTATCACCTTCAATCCTGCTCTAAAAATAGCATCAATATTAACACCATTGTGCTCAAAAAAACTCGTATCTTCAATCGCCACTAAAGCTTCAATCAGACGCGGAGGCAATTCATCATACTTTGCGTAAAAGCGATGCTGTTCAAAGATATTGGCGACTAATTTTCCATTTCGATCAAAAATTTGCGTTGTAAGCGGTGGTTTATATTCTTTAAAGGTATAATCTTGAGTATCCACACTTGCAAAGAGATATCCAACATAAATAACACCTGCGATTAACAATAAACCAAAAAATGAAAAAATATATCTTAAAATTTTCATAAATAAGCCTTTAAAGTTTGGGTATCAAGCCCTAAAGCTGTACTTGAATTTCCTATTTGTTTTTTTATAAATTGCCCATGAAAACCTTCATGCATAATGCAACCTGCCTTACCTTGAAAAAGATTATTTTCTACATAATCTTTTAAGGCATTTTTATCAAATTCTCTAAAATAGAGCGTTGTTTTAGAAAGAGAAAAAACTCTTTTTTGAGTATTAACCAATAAAAAAGCACTCAAAATACTTGCACTTTTACCATCTTGTAAAGTGAGCATTTCATAAGCTTCATTTTTATCCTTTGCTTTGGTTAAAATTTTATCTCCTATACAGACAATGCTATCAGCAAAAAGCACAGTTTCATTTAAAAAATCTTTTTCAAAAGCAGCAAAAAATTGTTTTTCCTTTTGAAGAACGACATTTTGAACATATAAACTTGCTAAAATATTTTTATTTAAATTTTCATCATAATCAAAAGCAATTTGCTTAAATTCAATATTTTCCTCTTGGAGCAATTTTGCCCTCGAAGAAGAACTTGATGCGAGAATTAACATTGAATTGCTTTTTCTATATGATCCAAGCTTTGTTTTAAAGCTTCATCAAGTTTAGTTATATCTTTACCCCCTGCTGTGGCAAAATCATCTCTTCCACCACCATTTCCACCTAAAATTTGCGCCGCTTCTTTAACCAAAACTCCAGCTTTTAAAGGAGTGTCTTTTACTCCAGCTGCAAGAAGAACTTTACCCTCTTTTACTTGAGCAAGTAAAATCACAGCTTTACTAAATTTATTTTTAAAATCATCAATCATAGCTTTAATATCGCCGTTTTGGATACTTTCAACGCAAATTTGTATCCCATTAATATTTTTTGATTTTAATTCTGTTTTATTTGAATTTCTTAATTCTTCTTTTAAGATAATAATTTCGTTTTTAAGTTTTTTTATCCCATTTAAAACATCATTATTTTTTAATTCTTCTTTGATTTTAGCCATTTCATCAAGCTGACTTTTTACAAATTTTAAAGCCGCTTTAGATACAACCGCTTCTATGCGTCTTATGCCCGCACTCACGCCACTTTCTTTAACGATATAAAAACTACCAATCTGTGCTGTATTTAAAACATGAGTTCCACCACAAAGCTCTTTACTTTCTCCTAAAGTTAATACGCGAACATTATCTTGATATTTTTCATTAAACAAAGCTATAGCTCCGCTCTTTTTTGCTTCATCTAAAGACATACTTTCAAGCACTGCATCGCTTGAAAGTATAATCATTTCATTGACTCTTTTTTCAATGCATTCTAGCTCTTCTTTGCTTAAGGCTTTAGGATGGGTAAAATCAAATCTTAATTTATTAAATTCTACCAAAGAACCTGCTTGAGAAACATGACTGCCTAAAATTTCTCTTAAAGCATGATGTAAAAGATGGGTTGCTGAGTGATGACGTGCAATCTGCTCTCTTTTTTCAAAATCAATCTTTGCTTTTATATTATCATTGATTTTTAATTCTTTATTAGCATTTACAAAACTAAGATTAAGTCCAAAGAATTTTTGAGTGTCTAAAACTTCACAATCATCTAAAAATCCCACATCAGCACTTTGTCCACCGCTCGTTGCATAAAAAGGCGTTTTTTCAAGCATCACCCAACCTTTACCCCGAAGGGATGAAATTTCTTTAAAATTTTCATCTAAAAGAGCAAGAATTTTAGTTTCGCATTCTATTTTTTCATAACCAACAAATTCATTTTCTCCAAATTTTTCAAGTAAAATCTTAAAATCACCACTCGCATTTTTACTTCCACTTCCTTTCCAAGAAGCCTTGGCACGCTCTTTTTGCTCTTGCATTAAGGTTTCAAATTTTTCCTCATCCACTTTAAGATTTTTTTCTCTAAGCATATCTTGAGTTAGATCAAGCGGAAAACCATAAGTATCGTAAAGCTTAAAAGCAACTTCTCCGCTGAAAATTTCTTGAGTGTTTTTAAGCTCTTCGTTAAAAATTTCAATTCCATTTTCTATAGTGCTTAAAAATCTTTCTTCTTCAAGCCTAATTTGTTCTTTAACAAATTCTTTTTTTTCATTTAAATAAGTGTAATGATCTCCCATCAAATGACAAACTATATCAACTAATTTATACATAAAAGGCTTTTTAAATCCCAACAAATAACCATGTCTTAGAGCGCGACGCAAAATTCGTCTTAAAACATAGCCTCTACCTTCTTTATCAAAATTTGTCCCTTGGGCAAGTAAAAACACACTAGAGCGTATATGATCAGCGATCACTCTAAAACTTGCACCACTTTCATATATATATTCTTTTTTACAAAGTTTGGAAATTTCATCAATAATTGGCATAAATAAAGAACTATCAAAATTACTGAATTTTCCTTCCTTGATCGCCATAACTCTTTCAAGACCCATTCCTGTATCAATACTTGGCTTTGGTAAAGGACTTAAAGTTCCATTAGCACTTCTTTCATACTGCATAAAAACAAGGTTCCAAATCTCTAAAAATCTATCTCCATCCCCACCCATATAATCTTCAGCGCTATTAAAATGTTCAGCGCCTTGATCATAAAAAATTTCACTGCAAGGACCGCAAGGGCCTGTATCGCCCATTTGCCAAAAATTATCCTTATCTCCAAATTTATAAATTCTTTCTTTTTCTATGTGCTTTTGCCAAATTTCAAAAGCTTCATTATCATCTTGATGAACGGTTACATAAAGTCTATCTTTAGGAAGTTTTAAAATTTGAGTAACAAATTCCCAAGCATAAGAAATCGCTTGTTCTTTAAAATAATCTCCAAAGCTGAAATTTCCAAGCATTTCAAAAAAAGTATGGTGGCGTGCTGTATAGCCAACATTATCTAAATCATTGTGTTTTCCACCCGCTCTAATACAAGTTTGACAGCTTGTTTTTCTTGGAGGATTTGGACGCGGAATTTCTCCAGTAAAAATACTTTTAAAAGGTACCATACCTGCGTTAGTAAAAAGTAAAGTTGCATCATCAGGAACTAAAGGGCTTGAAGGGGTGATTTCATGTCCTTTAGAAGCAAAAAAATCCAAATAAGCTTTTCTAATATCCATAAAGACTTCCTAAAAGAATTTTTATAAAATCATATAATACCAAAATTACTTTAAATTAAGTAAAACTAAACTACAATAAATATTTAAAAACTCTTAAAAATGCAAAGGTATATATGAATTTCATTAATCTCAATGCACAATATTTAACTTATAAAGATGAAATTGATGCTGAAATTCAAAGCGTTTTACAAAGCTCTTCTTTTATAGGCGGATTCAAACTGAATGAATTTGAAAAGAATTTAGCCAATTTTGTAGGCATTAAACACGCCATAGGGTGTTCAAGTGGAACTAGCGCTTTGTATTTAGCCTTAAGAGCCTTAGATATTAAAGAAAATGATGAAGTGATTGTTCCTGATTTTACTTTTATTGCAACAGCTGAAGCTGTAGCATTAGTGGGCGCAAAACCTGTTTTTGTGGATATCAACCTTGATAATTACAATCTTGATTTTAAAGCCGTAGAACAAGCTATCACATCTAAAACAAAAGCGGTTATTGCTGTGAGTATGTTTGGGCAAATGAGTGATTTAAAAAATTTAAATGAAATGCTAAAAAGTAAAAATATCACTCTTATAGAAGATGGGGCACAAAGTTTTGGTGCAAATTTTAAAGGAGAAAAATCTTGCTCTATTGCACCTATTTCTTGCACCAGCTTTTTTCCATCTAAACCTTTGGGTGCTTATGGAGATGGAGGAGCCATTTTTTGCCATGATGATGCTTTAGCACAAAAAATAAGAATTTTACTCAATCACGGACAAACCGAGTGTTACAAGCATGAATTTATAGGTATAAACGCACGTCTTGATACCCTTCAAGCAGCTATTTTAAATGTGAAATTAAAACATCTTGAACAAGAAATTGAAAAAAGACAAATTCTAGCCAAAATCTATAATGAAAATTTAAAAAACTGCGTGATTCCAAAAATCGATAGCAATGCTAAAAGTGTTTATGCACAATATAGCATTTTAGTGGAAAATAGAGCAAATATCTTGCAAAAATTTGAAAAAGCCAATATACCTTATGCTATTCATTATCCAACCCCGCTTCATAAACAACCTTGCTTTAAAGAGACAAATCATTTAGAAATTAAAAATTCAAGCTATGTGAGTGAGCGTATTTTATCTTTACCTTTTTCAGCTTTTTTAGAAGAAAAAGAACAAGAGCAAGTTATTGATCTTTTCAAGGATTAAAAAATGAAAATCGGTATAATAGGCCTTGGTAAAATGGGGCAAAATCATCTCAATGAACTTGCTAGAAATTCTCATTTTAAAATCAATGCCCTATTTGATCTTTATCAAAATTCAAATTTAAGCCAATTTGACAATATTTTTTTCGATAATCTAGATGAATTTATAAAACAAAATAATGATATTATTATTATCGCAACGCCTACAAATTCACATTTAGATATTGCAAAAAAAGTTTTAAACTCTGCAAAAGCACTGCTTATAGAAAAACCTTTGGCTTTAAATTTAGCACAAATTGAAGAATTAAAACAAATAGCACAAAATAAAAAAATAGCTGTGGGCTTTTGTGAGCGTTTTAATCCTGCTATTTTAGCCTTAAAACAAAATTTAAAAGATGAAAAAATTATCAGTATAAACATACAAAGATTTTCACCTTATCCACAAAGAATTAATGATGTTGGGATTTTACATGATCTAGCCGTGCATGATCTTGATTTGATTCGCTTTTTAAGCCAAAAAAATATCACAAAAACCAAGATTATCAAACGTTTTACTCAAGATAAAAATAGAGAAAGTGAAAGTATCTTAGCTTGTGAGCTTGAAGGGATTATAGCTTCTTTGCATCAAAGTTGGAATTGCTCTTTAAAGCTTAGAAAAATTCATCTTATAACAGAAAATCATTTTTTTGAGGCTAATTTGGCTGATTTTAAATTGCTTAAAGACGGCAAAGAAATTCAAATAGAAAAAAATTCTCCTTTATTTAGTGAGCATCAAGCTTTAGCGAATTTAATCAACAATAAAGAACATTTCCTAGCAAACATTGATGATGCCTATGAAGTCCAAAAAATCTTAGAGGAAGAAAATTGAAATTAGTTTTATTTTTAAACATGGGCGGAGCCACTCATTTAGAAGATTGTAAAACTTTTTTAAAAAATATGTTTAATGATCCTTATATCTTAGGAATTAAAAATAGATTTTTAAGGCGATTTGTGGCTTGGATGATAACCTTATCACGCACCAAAACCATGCAAAAAAATTATATTAAAATGGGCGGGAAATCTCCTTTAAACGAAATTACACAAAATTTATGTCACAAACTCAATTCCTTACAAAATGAATTTAATTTTGATTTTGTCAATTTATACGTCCCGCCTTACGCTAATGAGGTTTTAAAAAAATATTCCTTAAATTCAAAAGATGAAATCATCCTTTATCCACTCTACCCTCACCACTCTTGCACCACGGTAACTTCTTCACTTGAAGTTTTGCAAAGAGAAATTGAAAAATTAAACATCACTAGCAAGATTAAAATAATGGATATTTTTTATAAAGATGCAAATTATAATCAAATGATTATTTCTCATATCTTAGATAAAAAAAATCAATTTGATACCAAAACTCTTATTTTTTCAGCCCATTCTTTGCCAATTTCTCTTATACAAAAAGGAGATTTGTATGAAAAGCATATTAATGAGCATATTCAAATTTTAAAAGAAAAACTCAAAAATCATTTTGACGAAATCATTCTTTCTTATCAGTCTAAGCTAGGGCCTGTAAAATGGCTAGAACCTAGCACAAGCGATATTTTGGCAAAACTTAAAAATAAAGCCTTAATTTATCCTATATCTTTTTGTATTGATTGCTCTGAAACTATCTTTGAACTAGGTATGGAATACAGACATTTAGCTGCTAAAGATTATGCATTAATTTCTTGTCCAAACGATAGTGATGAATTTATTGATTTTATTTTAAAATCTCTTAAAAATTAATTCTATGTTTAATTTTTAAAAAATTCAAAAGCTCTTCTTTAGCCTTTGAAATATCATCGGTATTGAGTTTAAAATCTATTTTTTCTGGCTGTTTATAAGTTTTATCATAATATTCTAAAAGCATTGTGATAAGTTTATTCCACTCTTTTTTTTCATAATTTTGCAGCAAATCTTGCTTGAAATTGGCACTAATATAAGGAGTAATTTTTGCAACACATTCTTTAAATTTTAAAGAAGTCATTTTATTTTTATAAAATTTTTCAATTCTTTTAATGCGATTTTCCAAAGAACAAAAACAATAAATTTTAAAAGCATTTTTCATACTCTCATAAAGCTTTAAAGGTAAGATTATTTCTCCGATTTTACGACTTTCACTTTCAATAAAAGCAAAATCATTAATCTTGCTAATCTTATCAAAAAGTAAAGATTCAAAAGCTTTTTGAGTGGGTTGATCACCCAAAATATTTCCAAAAGAAGATCCTAAATGATTTGCCATTTTTTCTAAATGAATGGCATGAGGTAAAGATTCTAAAAGCTCACTTTTTCCACATCCAGTATTTCCACAAAGCGAAAATAACTTCAAATTTAAAGTTTGATCAAAAAAATTCAGTAAAAAAGCCCTATAAGCTTTAAAACCTCCTTTTAAACGTACTACTCTATAGCCTAATTCACTTAAAATAACCGCTATAGATTTAGAACGCAATCCACCTCTAGCGCAATAAATTCCAACCTTAGATCCTATGCGAAATTCTTGAGTGATAGTAGGAATATGACAAGCCATATTGGCACAAATATAGCTTGCACCCTCTGCTTTAGCTAAAGCCTGATTTTGTTTATAAAGTGTCCCTATTTTTTTATGTTCATCATCGTTTAAAGCATAAAAATTTAAAGCTCCTTGAAGATGAGAATGGGTAAATTCTTTCGGACTTCTTGCATCGATTAAAAGATCAAATTTTTCTTGATTAAAATTTTCAAATTCTAATTCACTTAACATTGTTAAAAGCATTAACTAATTTATAATACACATCTTTTAAATCTGTACCACAAACCCTAGTTTCTCCTATAGTTGTAATAAAATTAGTATCTCCAAACCAACGAGGCACCAAATGATAATGACAATGCATCGCAATACCTGCTCCCGCATCTTTACTTAAATTCATCCCGATATTAACACCGCTTGCATGAAGTTCGTTTTTTAAAATCTTAACCCCCTCTCTTACCCAATAACTCATTTCTTGCCAAATCGCCTCATCTAAATTTTCTATATGCTCTTCATGTAAATAAGGTATGATCATAAAATGTCCCGCAGAATAAGGATAGCGATTCATCACAGCAAAACAATGCTTAGCTCTAAAAATAACGCCTAATTTTTCATCATCATCTATTTTATTAGCACAATCGCAAAAAGGACATTTGCTCTTTTCTTTCTCAAAATATTCACTTCTCCAAGGCGCGTATAAGTATTGCATTGAATTTCCTTAATGATTTACATTGCTTATTAAAAAAGCATCTATACCTAATTTTTGCAAGTATTGTAAATTTTCTTCATCATTAACACTAGCAATAATGATTTTAGAATTTGGAATTTGACCTATGAGTTTTTCACATACTTGCACATAGTTTGAAAAATTTTCATCCTCATTACAAATACTTACAAGATCAGATCCAGCTAAAATCGCCTTGCTTAAATCCTCTTTATCGCAAATTTCAACCAAAGCTTCAAGTCCTAAATGTCTTGCAAATTCAAGCAATTTTTTAAGCTCTTTAGCGCTTAGCATTTTAGCGATCAATAAAATAAAATCTCCACCATAGACTAAGGTTTCTAAAATTTGATACTCATCGATAATAAAATCTTCTCTTAATAAAGGAATTTGAGTGTAGCGACGTATCATACTTAAATTTTCAAGCACGCCATTAAAATACGGCCAAGTAGATATAGAAAGAGCAGCCGCTCCTTTTTTTTCACTCTCTAGAGCCAAGGGTAAATTTTGATTTAAATCCTCTTTAATTTGAGGGATCAATTTTATCTCTTGATCTATTCTTTTTAAAGCCTTATGCACATCTTTAGGAAAAAAAGGATTTGAAGCTAAAGATCGACCCAGCATATCATAGGGTAAAATCTTTTTTCTCTCTTCAAGTTCTTTTTGAATTTTTTTATAAATTTCATCTCGTTTTATAGCTTTAAACATTTTTTTATTGCCTTTATATGAGCTTTACTTTCTTCAGAATTTGAAAACTCTTTATCTTTAAAAGTTTTTTTCAAAATTTCCCAAGCCTTATGACAATCTCCAAGCTTATAATATCCCCAAGCCAAAGAATCCAAATAATACAAATTCTGCGGATCTTTTTTCAAAGCAAGTTCTACAAATTTAATCCCTTTTTTAACATCTAAATCATAATCAATCAGTAAATATCCATAATAATTTAAATACAAATCATTAGTATTTTCATCAATCGCTTTTTCAAATTTTTCCTTTACAGCTTGTATGATTTTGGGTGTAATTTTTTTCTTTAAACTCGCATCTTCAAATTCAAAAACTGCAGCACGCAAAAGGTATTCTTTATTGTGAGTGCGTTGATAAACCTGCATACTTAAATCTTTAGCTTGATTATAATATTTTAATTTTTGATATAAATACAATTTAATATCATCATCCAAATTGTATTCTAAAGCGATATTTAAAGCTTGTTTGACTTGATTTTCAGAATTAAGCAACTCAACCGCGGATAAAATAAAATTCTTACTTTTAGTGATTTCATAAAGCTGAAGATAAACCTCTACTAAAGCTTTATAATCTTTTTCATCGTTATAAATTTTTGCAAGCAAAATACAAGTTTTTAAAGTGCATCCATTTGTTTTTCTAGAATTTTCTAGCAATTCTTTAATGCTAGCTGTATTATTTAAAATCGCATAAACGCTTACAAGTTTTAATAAAATTTCCTCATTTGAAGCATAATTATAAGCTAAACGATAGTATTTTGCAGCATTTTTAAGATCATTTTGCTTCACTAAAATATCACCATATAATTCTAAATTTCTTGGATCATTATTTTCCTTTTTTAAAAGCTCTTGCACTAATTTTTTAGCATTTTTAAGATCATGAGAATTAAGATCATAAAGGGCACTAAGACGCTTAAGATTATCATTTTGATTTAAATAAGGCTTTGCTATTTTGTTGATTTCTTTTTTTTGATCAAGATCATTGACTAAAGTAATTAAAAATGCATTTTCTAAAAAATGAGTATTATTATAATCCTTAAAAAGCTTTAAAAACTCATCTCTAGCTTCTTTATTTTGGTGAAAATACTCATAATTATAAGCTTTCATCACCCTTAAATCAAATTCATTACTTTTAAATTTTTTATAATCAGGATAAACAACGACGGTTTTAGAACCGGCACAAGCACTCAATAAAATAGCGATTAAGATAAATAAGTAATTCCTATACATTCTTTTTTTAATTCCTCTTGATGTGTTTTAAAATATTCCCAAAAAGGAAAGGTGCGACATTGCATTGGACGATAATCATAAATTGAACAATTTCTATTTATAGGATCAAAAAAGATACACGCGTATCCGCCTTCAAATTCAACCTCTTTAAAACTCATTTTAAAACCCACTTTTCTAAGATATTTTAAAGCAAATTCTTCCTCACTTAAGCCTAAATATTCTCTTAATTTTTTAAGCTCCTCTTTACTTGCAAAAATATTACCGCTATCTCCAATGCAACATTTTCCGCCACATTTTTGACACGCATTTTCATCAAAGCAATAAGAAAAATCTTTTTTAAAAATCATAACTTTCCAATATAAACCTAGAGTGAATTGTTTGCATTTTTTGACTCAAATTTCCATTTTCATAAACAAAAAATGGGGGCAATATCTCGCAAAAAGACTTTACGCTTTTTCTAGCCTCAATCAAAACAAGTCTAGCTTTTTCATTTTTATCACTATGCACAAAACAAATTTTAGTCATTTTTAGCTTTTTCTTTTCTAAAGTCACACAAATTTTATCAAACGCTAAAACCTCATAACAAAAACACAAAATACCCCTAGGTTTAAGCATAGAATTTGCCTTAGAAATAAATTCATCCAAAGGTAAATAGGATTGAAATTTACTGATATTTTTATGTAAATTTTGACTCTTATAAGCTTCTTGTCTATAAAAAGGAGGATTAGAGACTATAAAATCGAATTTTTTTTGGGTATTAAAATTTAAAAAATCATCGCAAAAAACCTCAGCTTCTATATGATTGGATTTTAAATTTTGCTTGATAAGTTGTATATTTCTTTCTTGGATATCGATCATTGATAACTTGATTTTTTCATTAAATTTTTTAAGTAAAATGCCTAAAATTCCACATCCAGATCCAACATCCAATAATTCATTTTTTATCCCACATTCTAAAATAAAATCAGCTAAAATTAAAGAATCACTATTGTAACGATAGCCATCTTTTAATTGTGCTAATAAAATATTTTCTTGTTTCATTTTAATGAGTAGGAATTTTAATACGTTTTGTAGGATTTTCTTGACTTGTATTTTGTTCTTTTTTAATATTGTTTTTAGCAAAATCTAAAAAATTTTCCGCTAAAAGATTAAAATTTAAAAATAAAATAAGAAACAATAATCTCATTAATAAACCTTGAAATTTTATTTTCTTAAAATCATACACTAGAAATTTAAAATTTATGCTAAAAAATTTAAAGAAAGATTTGTAAAAAGAAAATGGTGGTTAGAGGCAGAATCGAACTGCCGACACGCAGATTTTCAGTCTGCTGCTCTACCGACTGAGCTATCCAACCAAAAAATATTTTCGCTTTTTTAAAGCTGAAGTTTTAAAAAATGTAATTTTATCTTTTTTTCTTTAATCTAAGTTTAAATATAAGATTAAAATTTATTTGCCTTAAAGTTTTTATCAGATAGAATTCTTGCTTTAAAATTTAGAATGAGGATTTTTTTGAAACAATTTGGACTAGATAGGCGAACTTTTAAAATTTTATTAGCTGGTTATGTTATTATCGCTTTAATTGGAGCTGCCTTTTTGTATTCAAGTTGGGCTCGTACAACTCCTATTAGCTTTCTTGATGCCTTTTTCACAAGCACTTCAGCTATCAGTATGACAGGACTAGTTGTAAAAAATACTGCGACAGATTTTACACTTCTTGGACAAATTATTATATTAATACTCATCCAAATTGGCGGTTTAGGATATATGAGTATAGGTTTTTTTGTATATTTACTCATAAGAAAAAAAGTGGGATTTAGTGGTAGAAATTTACTAAAAGAATCCCTATTTTATCCGAGTATGGATGGACTTTTTAAATTTTTTAAAAAAGTTTTGCTTTTTATTTTTATTATAGAATTAGCAGGTGCTTTGCTTTTAACCATGCGATTTGCCCTTGATATGAATTTTAAAAAAGCTCTTTGGTTTGGAATATTTCACTCCATTAGTGCGTTTAATAATGCTGGTTTTAGTATTTTTGAACATGGAATTTCCACCTATAAAAATGATATTGCAATTAACTTCATTATTACTAGTCTAATTATCATTGGAGGTCTTGGATATTTTGTTTTAGTGGAGCTTTATTTTTTTCAAAAAAAACGTTTGCCTAGTCTTAGTTTGCATACAAAAGTTGTTGTTTTATCGACTATTATTTTAATTATTTCCTCAACTTTAATCATCTTTGCTCTAGAATATTCTAATCCTAAAACAATGGGGCATTTTTCTTTATTTGATAAAATCTTAAGTTCATATTTTACCGCGATCAATTACCGTACAGCAGGTTTTAACACTCTAAATATCAATCATTTAAACGATGCGAGTTTATTTTTTGGTTCTTTATTTATGGTTATAGGTGGAGCACCTGGAGGCACAGCTGGAGGGATGAAAATCACTACAGTCATCACACTTTTACTCTATGCATATTGGAGTATTAGAGATGGAAGGGTAAGGATCTTTGGATATGAAATTTCACAAGAAACTATATCAAGAGCTTTTGTTATAGCAATAGGATCAGCAGTTTATATCATAGTCGCTGTTATTTTGCTTTCTTTATTAGAATCTCATTTTAATTTCCTTCCTTTATTATTTGAAACCTCGTCAGCGTTTGCAACCGTTGGAATTTCAGTTGGCAATGGAGGAACACTTTCTCTTTGTGCCTTGTTTTCCAATCCAAGCAAAATCATTATCATTATTATGATGCTTAGCGGAAGGATTGGGGTTTTTGCATTTTTACTCTCTGTTTTTAAACAAGATAAAGCAATGCATATTAGATTTCCTGAAGGAAAAATCAACCTATAAAGGCAAATTATGAAAAATAATAGTTATGGAATTATCGGTCTTGGAAAATTTGGATCAGTCGTTGCAGAAGAATTGATCTCTGCAGGAAATACTGTAATCGTTGCTGATAAAGATGAAGAAGCTTTAAAAAATATATCTAATCCTGCAAGTTATGCGTATATACTTGATTCTACAAATGTGACAGCTTTAAAAGAAGCAGGGTTTCACGATGTTGAGGTGGTTATTGTAAGTATTGGAGATAATGTTGAAAAATCAATTCTTACTTTAATGGCTCTTAAAGATATAGGGGTTAATAATATCATCGCAAAAGCTACTTCAAATATCCATGGGCAAATTTTATCCAAACTTGGAGCTACAAAAGTCATTTATCCTGAAAAAGAAAGCGCAAAAAGATTGGTTAAAGAATTTCTTGTTAGAGAAAGTGAATTTGAAGTGTTTGATTTATCAGCAAATACCATTCGAGCTATTAAAATCAATGTAGATGAAAAATTAGCTGGAAATTCACTTAAGCATATTGCACAAAATATGAGAGTGATCGCTTATAAAAAATTAAATAATGATTGGGAAATATTGCCTGATTTTGAAACAACAATAGCCTATAGTGGCGATGTGATTATACTACTAGGAACAGTCAAGGAATTAAGAAATTTTGAGTATTAAATTTCTTTTTTAAATTTAACCGCATCAACAAAACGTTTTAAGGCCTTTTTTTCCTTATGAGTTATATTATAATAAATAATCTCACTTAAATAATATCTAATATCTTTAGCTGATATTTCCTTTTTTTGAGCATATTTTTGAAGTATGTATTGTGGAATTTTGATTTTTTCTCTAGCAAATTTATTTAAAATTTTAGAAAAATAAATCTTTTTTTGCATACATGAAAAACGGGCAAAAACAAAAGGTAAATTAGTCTTTTTATACCACAAATCACACAAATCTATATAAGCATTAGGATCTTTTATATAAAGTTTTAAAGCCTTATCACCTATGATAACCCTACCCTTTAAGCCTAAAACTTGAGAAAGTGCATTTGACGTAGCCGAGCTAGGATCTTTAGCTTTGGATGAATTTTTTTCAACCAAAACACTTAAAACTTTTTTATTGGCACAAATTCCAACATCTAAATTTTTATATTTTTTTCTAACGCTTTCAATGCTTGAAGTCATAGAACCATCAACCCTGCGATAGAATAATTCCTTATTAAAATGACTAGGCTCACCTTTTTTATAAAAAAGCGTTGCTTTAAAGCCATTAGGTAAAGGATATTTTTTAAGATAAACACTTAAAGGCAACAAATTAATATAATCAAATTTACCAAAAATCATAATTAGCCTAGAGTGTTAAAAACTCTATCTCCTGCATCTCCAAGTCCTGGTACTATATAACCTTTTTCATTTAAATTTTCATCAATAGCGGCCACATAAATTTCTATATCTTCATGCACTTTTCTAAAATTTTCAATTCCTTTAGGCGTGGCAAGTATTGAAATAAATTTAATTTTTTTCACGCCTTTTGATTTTAAAAATTTACAAGCCTCTATTGCGGTTCCACCCGTGGCAAACATAGGATCTATAACAATGGCTACGCGTTTAGCTGCATCTTGTGGAATTTTTTCAAAATAAAAATCCGCCTCAAGAGTTTCTTCATTTCTTGCAAAACCCAAAAAACCTACACTAGCATCAGGAATCAATCTAAAAACACTCTCAAGCATACCCAAAGCAGCTCTTAAAATAGGACAAATCATAATTTTTTCATTTAGCTTTTTTACCTTAGCATTTGAAACAGGAGTTTGGATTTGAATTTCTTTTAAATTCAAATCCTTAGTTGCTTCAAAAAGTAAAAAAGTTGAAATTTCATCAATCAACATTCTAAATTGAAAAGGCTTAGTACTTTGATCACGTAAAAGGCCTAATTTATGTTCTATTAAAGGATGATTTGTGCAAAAAACTTTATTCATTTTAGACTTTCAAAATAGGCTTTTTCGTCAAACTCCTTAATCAAAGTCACCCCATCTTTAACCGCCGCTGCAGCTACTGCAGTGCTTACTGCTGCCCTTACTCTTTCATCAAAAGGTTTTGGGATCACATAATCTCTACCAAATTCTAAAAAGTCAATTTCATAAGCCTTTTTAACCGCATCACTCACAGGTAATTTTGCCAAATCAGCTAAGGCTCTTGCTGCGGCTATTTTCATATTTTCAGTGATCTTAGTCGCTCTTACATCCAAAGCACCTCTAAAAATAAAAGGAAAGCCTAAAACATTATTGATTTGATTAGGGTAATCACTTCTTCCAGTGCCCACGATCGCATCTTTTCTAAGCCTTGCAACATCTTCAGGCATAACCTCTGGAATAGGATTTGCCAAGGCAAAAATAACAGGATCTTTAGCCATTGATAAAATCATCTCATCATCAAGAATTTTTGGAGCACTAAGTCCTAAAAATACATCCGCTCCTTTTAAGGCCTCTTTTAATGTCTTTTCTTTAGAATCCACAGCAAATTCAAGTTTTTGCGGGGTTAAATCATTTCTATCTTTACTAACCACACCTTTGCTATCGACTAAAACAATATGTTCAACTCCTAAATTTCGATACATTTTAGCACTAGCAATTCCAGCAGCTCCTGCACCACTTACCACCACTTTAATATCTTTAAATTTTTTTCCGCTAATTTCCATCGCATTCATAAGCCCAGCAGTCGATATAATCGCTGTTCCGTGCTGATCATCATGCATGACAGGAATTCCAAGATCTTGTAAAGCCGCTTCTATCTCAAAACATTTTGGTGCTGCAATATCTTCTAAATTAATTCCACCAACTGTTGGGGCTAAAGCCTTACAAAAAGTAACAATTTCATCAACACTATGAGCATTAATTTCTATATCATAAGCATTAACATTAGCAAATTTTTTAAACAAGCAAGCCTTGCCTTCCATAACTGGCTTAGAAGCTTGTGCTCCAATATTTCCAAGTCCTAAAACCGCAGAACCATCACTTACAATAGCCACTAAATTTGCCTTATTTGTATAAAGATATGCTAATTCTTTATCTTTAGCAATTTCCAAACAAGGCTCAGCTACACCTGGGCTATAAGCTAAAGATAAATCGTGACTTGTGTCCATTGATTTTAAAGGAGTGATACTAACTTTACCACCCAAATGATATTTTAAAGCCTCTTCTTTTAAATTCATTTTATTATCCTTTTTGAAAAAATTTCCATTCTCTTTTTACATTCCTCAACCCCTAAAAACTCTAAAACCTCAAAAATACTAGGGCTTACAGCCGTACCGGTTAAAGCAATGCGTATAGGTTGGGCAAGTTCTTTTAATTTTACATCATTTTTTTGTAAGAATTCATTAGTAAAACTTTCAAAATCACTCGCAAGACTTTGGCTGCTTAACTCATTTGCATATTTTTTTAATAAATCAAGATTTTTTTCATTTACAAATTTATTGACAGCTTGCTCATCATAACTTTTAGGAACTTCTATAATGCTTTTAGCCCCGCTGATAATTTCAAGTAAAGTTTTAGCACGTTCTCTTAAAAGATCAAGTAAAAATTCTGCTTTTTCATAAACTGACAAATCAAATCCAAGCTCTTTAAGTTGGTGATTGATCTCTTCAAAAGGCAAAGTTTTAATATAATGTGCGTTAAGCCACTCTAACTTTTTAAAATTATAGCAAGATGCACTTTTATTGATGTGATTTGGATCAAAAAGTTTTTTTAAATCTTCAAGTGAAAAAATTTCATCATCTCCATGGCTCCAACCCAAACGCACAAGAAAATTCAGTAAAGCTTGAGGCAAAATTCCCATAGCTTTATACTCCATAACATCAGTAGCTCCATGACGTTTTGAAAGTTTTTTTCCATCTTCTCCGTGAATCATAGCCACATGATAAAATTTTGGAATTTTAAAGCCTAAAGCTTCATAAAGAATGATTTGTTTTGGGGTATTAGAAAGATGATCATCCCCGCGAATAACATCACTAACTCCCATTAAAGCATCATCAATGACAACGGTAAAATTATAAGTAGGCGTTCCATCACTTCTTGCAATAATAAAATCATCTAAAATATCCTCGACCTTAAATTTAACCTCACCCTTAACGCCATCCATAAAACAAATTTCTCCACTTTGCGGTGCTTTTATGCGAACAACAGGCTCTATTCCTTGAGGCGGCGTACCTTTAAAATCTCTATATCTTCCATCATACTTTGGACGCTCTTTAGCTGCTTCTTGTTTGGCGCGTAATTCTTCTAATTCTTCTTTACTCATGTAGCAATAATAGGCCCTGCCTTCATCTAAAAGCTTTTGAATATATTTTTTATAAATATCAAAACGTTCAGACTGATAAGTCACTTCTCCATCATGATCAAGCCCGCACCATTTAAAAGCCTCAAGAATTGCTTGTGTGGCTTCTTTAGAATTTCTTTTAAGATCGGTATCTTCGATACGAAGTAAAAATTCACCCTTATTTTTTCTAGCATACAAATAACTATAAAGCGCGGTTCTTAATCCTCCTATATGCAGATATCCAGTAGGACTTGGTGCAAAACGAGTTACAAGTTTTTCTTCCATTTTTTGCCTTTTCTTAAATTTTTATTGATATAATGCGATATTTACACTTAAATAAAGGTTTGAAATGAAAAAAATTTTATTAAGTTTTTGTTTTTTTGCAAATTTAGCAAGTGCAAACACTATTGATGCTATTGCCATAGTTGTTGATAAAGAGCCAATTACAACTTATGATATCAATGAAAAAATGGAAAAATTGCATCTTTCTAAAAATGAAGCCTTGCAAGTTTTAATCAATGAAAAAATGGAAAAATCTCAAATGAAAAAATTTGGAATTTTTACAAGTGAATTAGAGCTTGATAATGCTATTAATAACATGCTTTCTCAAAACAATATTACACTTGATATGCTTAAGGCTGATCTAAAAACTAAAGGGCAAACTTACGAACAATTTAGAGAAAATTTTAAAAAAGATTTAGAAAAAAGAAAACTATACGATCAAATAATTAGTACAGCTAAGATAGATTATAGCGATATAGGTGCTAAAAAATTCTTTGAACAGCATCAAGATAAATTCAGTATTTTTACAGAAATTGCTGTAAAAATTTACACCTCTAAAAATATAAAATTTTTAGAATCTTTAAAAAGTAGTAAAAAAACTATGCTTAAAGGTGAAAATGCTATTTTAACTCCAGAAAATGCAGATCCTAGACTTTTAAGCCTTTTATCTCAAGTTTCTACGGGTGATTTTTCTCCGATTTTAAATTCTAAAAATGGCTATCAAATTTATAAAGTAGAAAGCAAAAGTGGCATACAAGCACCAGAATTTGAACAAGTTAAAAATGATGTTTTAAACGCTTATGTTAGCGAACAAAGACAAAATTACATTCAAGATTATTTTGATAAATTACGTTCAAAGATAAATATAGAATATTTAAGATGATTAAATTTAGGATTAAATCCTAAATTTAATCAATGTCTAGAGAGATAATTTGTATCGTAATTGTTTTTAATAAAATCTTCATTATCCATCATAGCAAGATGAAAATCTTTAGTCGTTTTAATGCCCCCAACAATAAGCTCATTTAAAGCTACTTTCATTTTAGAGATGGCTTTATTGCGATCTTCTGCCCAAACTACAAGTTTTCCTATCATAGAATCATAATAAGGTGGCACAGAATAATCCTGATAGCAATGACTTTCCATTCTGACATTACGTCCAGCTGGAGCGATGTATTTTGTGATCTTACCTGGGCAAGGTAAAAAGGTTTGAGAATCTTCAGCTGTGATTCTACATTCTATAGAATGTCCTTTAAGAACAATATCCTCTTGTTTTGGCAATGTATAACCTTCCGCAACTCTAATCATTTGCTCGATAATATCAATACCACTAACCATTTCACTCACGCAATGTTCAACCTGCAAACGTGTATTCATTTCTATAAAATAAAAATCTAAATTTTTATCCACCAAAAACTCAAAAGTTCCTGCTCCTTCATAACCAATCGCTTTAGCCGCCTTAATTGCGGTTTCATGAAGTCTTGAACGTGTTTTTTCATCAAGTAAAATTGCTGGAGACTCTTCAATTAATTTTTGATGGCGTCTTTGCATAGAGCAGTCTCTTTCTCCTATGTGGATCACATTTCCAAAACTATCTCCGATCACTTGCACTTCTATATGGCGTGGATTTTGAATATATTTTTCCATATACATAGTGCCATCTCCAAAAGCCGTCATCGCTTCACTTTCAGCAGACCAATAAGCTTTCTCAAGATCCTTTTCATTTTCAACAACCCTCATCCCGCGGCCACCACCACCCGCTGCAGCTTTTAAAATCACAGGATAACCGATTTCTTTAGCAAGTTTTTTAGCCGCTTCAGCACCTGCTAAAGCTCCATCACTTCCTGGAATTACCGGCACACCTGCTCTTTGCATCACTTGTTTTGCTTTACTTTTATCACTCATTAAATTCATAGCCTCTACGGAAGGACCTATAAATTTAATATTATGTTTAGTGCAAATTTCAACAAAATTTTGATTTTCGCTTAAAAAACCATAACCTGGAAAAATGGCATCTGCTTCAGCAATTTCAGCTGCAGTAATAATAGCTGGAATATTTAAATAGCTTTCAGAGCTTCTTGCTTTTCCTATGCAAATACTCGCATCAGCATATTTTAAATATAAAGCATCCTTATCCGCTTCAGAATACACACAAATCGCTTTTTTACCCATTTCTTTAATGGTTCTTAAAGCTCTTAAAGCAATCTCTCCCCTATTGGCTATTAAAACGCTTTTAATTTCCATAATTATAATTTCTCCACTGTAAATAAAGGCATACCAAATTCTACAGGCTGTCCATCAGCAACTAAAATTTCTACAATTTTACAATCAAATTCAGCCTCGATTTCATTCATAATCTTCATAGCTTCAATAATAGCAATCGCATCGCCTTTTTTTACAGTACTACCCACTTTTACAAATGGAGCAGCACCTGGGCTTGGAGCTTGATAAAATGTCCCTACCATAGGGCTATTAATGGTTGGATTATTGGATTTTGTATGATTAGAAGAATGTGTTTCATTCACAACATTCACATTGATAGGTTGTGGAGCTGGAGTCGTAGGACAAACCGGTGCTGGAATATCACAACACATATCCCTTTCAAGTTCAATTTCAAAACCATCTTGTTCTTTAATCTTAATTTTACTGATATTAGCTTCTGCAAATAAATTGACTAATTCTTTAATCTCTTCTTTTGTCATAAATTTCTCCTGATTTTAAGAACTTAATCTAGTATTATATTGAAAAACTTAAAATTTAACTTTAAAAAAACAAAAAATTCCTAAAAATATAAAAAAATAAGCTATAATCTCTTAAAAGAATTTAATTAAGGTTAAATATGGGTTTAAAAGCGGATAATTGGATCAGAAAAATGGCACTTGAGCATAAAATGATCGAGCCATTTTGTGAAGCAAATATAGGCAAAGGGGTTGTAAGCTACGGACTTTCAAGCTATGGTTATGATATACGCGTGGGACGTGAGTTTAAAATTTTTACTAATGTTAATTCTACAGTGGTTGATCCTAAAAATTTTTTAGAGGAAAATGTGGTTGATTTTGTAGGTGATGAATGCATCGTTCCGGCTAATTCTTTTGCATTAGCAAGAACAATAGAGTATTTTAAAATGCCTGATGATGTTTTGGCTATTTGTCTTGGCAAAAGCACTTATGCAAGATGTGGAATTATAGTCAATGTAACCCCATTTGAGCCTGGCTTTGAAGGGCATATCACCATAGAAATTTCAAACACTACTCCTTTACCTGCTAAAATTTATGCCAATGAAGGCATAGCCCAAGTTTTATTTTTACAAGGTGATGAAGCGTGTGATACAACTTATCGCGATAAAAAAGGTAAATACCAAGCCCAAACAGGTATAACCTTGCCTAGAATTTTAAAATAAATTTTATGGAACATTTATTGCTTAAAATTCTTAAAAAACATTGAAATAAAAATATTTATAAAGGAGGATAAATGTTTAACGGAAAAAATATTCTTATAACAGGTGGAACAGGAAGCTTTGGAAAGGCTTATACTAAAATTTTACTCCAAAATTACAAGCCGAATAAAATCATTATTTTTTCAAGAGATGAATTAAAACAATTTGAAATGGCAATATCTTTTAATCAGCCTTGTATGCGATATTTTATAGGTGATGTAAGGGATAAAGAAAGACTAAGTTATGCTATGAATGATGTTGATTTTGTTATCCATGCAGCTGCTATGAAACATGTTCCTGTGGCTGAATATAATCCTATGGAATGTATAAAAACTAATATTAACGGTGCGCAAAATGTTATCGATGCTTGTTTAGAAAATAATGTTGAAAAATGTATCGCACTCTCTACAGATAAAGCATGCAATCCGGTTAATTTATATGGTGCAACCAAGCTTGCAAGTGATAAGCTTTTTGTTGCAGCTAACAATATCGCGGGAAATAAAAATACAAAATTTAGCGTCGCTAGATATGGAAATGTCGTAGGTTCTAGAGGCTCTGTAGTGCCATTTTTTAAAAAGCTGATTAAAGAAGGTGCTAAAGAATTGCCTATTACAGATAAGAGAATGACAAGATTTTGGATCAGCCTTGAAGATGGGGTTAAATTCGTTTTAAACAATTTTGAAATTATGCATGGTGGAGAAGTTTTTGTTCCAAAAATTCCATCAATGAAAATTACAGATTTAGCCCACGCCTTAGCGCCTGATTTGAAAACAAAAATCATTGGCATTAGACCTGGAGAAAAACTGCATGAAACAATGATTTCAAGCGATGATAGTCATTTAACTTATGAATTTAACAAATACTATGTCATTAGCCCAAGTATTCAATTTACAAATGTTAAAAGTGATTTTAGCGTTAATGCTAAAGGAGAAAAAGGACAAAAAGTTAAAGATGGTTTTTCTTATAGCTCAGATAACAATAAAGAATGGGTGAGTGAAAAAGATCTTTTAGATATCATCGATCATACGGAATTTGAATAATGCTTACCTATTCTCATCAAAATATCGATCAAAGCGACATTGAAGCGGTTATTGATGCCTTAAAGGGAGAAATTTTAACCGGTGGAAAAAAGGTTGAAGAATTTGAACAAGCTTTATGTGAGTATGTGGGTGTAAAATATGCTTGTGTTTTAAATTCTGCCACCTCAGCTTTGCATCTAGCCTATAGCGCTTTAAATGTAAAAAATAAAACCGTTCTTACTACACCTCTTACTTTTGCGGCAACAGCTAATGCAGCTTTAATGGCTGAAGCAAAGATTGAATTTATCGATATTAAAAGCGATGGCAATATCGATGAAAAAAAAATAGAACAAAGATTGAAAACAAAAAGCGATGATATAGGGGCGATTTGCGTTGTTGATTACGCGGGCAATAGTGTCGAAATGGATGAAATTTATAAGCTTTGTAAAGATTATAATATTCCCTTAATCGATGATGCAAGTCACGCCTTAGGGGCTTATTATAAAGGCGAAAAAGTCGGTAAAAAAGCCGATTTAAGCATTTTTTCTTTTCATCCGGTAAAACCTATCACTACCTTTGAAGGCGGTGCTGTTGTAAGTGACAATGAAGAGCTTATAAAAAAAATCAAACTTTTAAGAAGTCATGGTATAGTTAAAAAAAGACTTTGGAATAGCGATATGATTGATCTTGGTTATAATTATCGCTTAAGCGATGTCGCTTGTGCTTTGGGGATCAATCAACTTAAAAAATTAGACCACAATTTAGAAAAACGAGAGAAAATTGCCCAATTTTACGATAAAGAATTTGAAAGAAATCCTTATTTTTCTACTATTAAAATCAAAGATTATAAAAAAAGCTCAAGGCATTTATATCCTATTTTGCTTTTTCCTGAATTTTATTGTCAAAAAGAAGATATTTTTAAAGCTTTACTAGATAAAGGTATTGGTGTACAGGTGCATTACAAACCTACTTATGAATTTAGTTTTTACCAAAAACTTTTAGGGCAAATAAGACTTGAAAATGCGGATAATTTTTACAAAGCAGAACTTAGCATCCCTTGTCATCAAGAAATGAATTTGCAAGATGCCAAATTCGTAAAAGATACTTTGTTTGATATACTTGAAAAAACTAAAAAGGGATATTGTGGATAACCTTGATTTTAAAAGTGCTGATTTTGAAAATACTGGCAAAGCGATGTATGAACTCGCTAAAGAACTTTTCCCAATCTGCAGAAGTATAACAGGACAAGGCTTTAGAGATAGTTTGCAAATTTTAAATGATGCTCTGGGGGGGGGTATTTTACAAATTCACTCCATTAAAAGTGGAACAAAAGTTTTTGACTGGATAGTTCCACCTGAATGGCATATAAAAGATGCCTATATCATCACTCCTAATGGAGAAAAAATTTGTGATTTTAAAAAGCATAATTTGCATGTTTTAAACTACAGTGAAGGTATCGATAAAGAAATAGAACTTAATGAATTGCAAAATCATCTTTACTCACTTGAAGAAAAACCTGATGCTATTCCTTATGTAACGAGTTATTATAAAAAGCGTTGGGGATTTTGCATCACACACAATGAAAGAAAAAAACTCAAACAAGGAAAATACCGCGTTTTTATTGATGCTAAGCACGATGAAAATGGTGTTTTAAATTACGCAGATTTTATCATCCCTAGCACCCAAGACTCTAAAGAAGAGATTTTAATCTCTTCTTATCTTTGTCATCCATCAATGGCAAATAATGAATTAAGTGGCCCAATAGTAGCGATCTATCTTGCTAAATGGCTTTTAAATTTAAAAAAAAGAAAATATAATTATCGTTTTGTCATCATCCCTGAAACCATAGGTTCTATCGTTTATATCCATAAACATTTAAAACATTTACAAAAACACACTAAGGCAGGTTTTGTGCTCTCTTGCTTAGGTGATGATAACGCTTATTCACTCGTGCATTCTCCCTCTCAAAACACCCTTTCAGATAAAGTTGCTTTACACACTTTAAAAAATAAAGAAAATTTTAAAGAATATAGCTTTTTATACCGCGGATCTGATGAAAGACAATACAATGCTCCTCTTGTGAATTTAGGTGTTGTAGGAGTTTGTCGCACAAGATATAGTGATTATAGTGGATATCATAATTCTAAAGATGATTTAAATTTCATCAGTCCTAAAGGTTTAGCAGGCGGACTTAAAGCCATGCAAGAAATCATTTTAAATCTAGAAATCAATGAAATTTA
The DNA here is from genome assembly GCF_020135895.1 of Campylobacter sp. 2457A. Lineage (NCBI taxonomy): Bacteria > Pseudomonadati > Campylobacterota > Epsilonproteobacteria > Campylobacterales > Campylobacteraceae > Campylobacter > Campylobacter sp. 2457A. The sequence goes on from NZ_JACHTO010000002.1 coordinate 113,271, forward strand.
TGAAAATACGATTTTTTGCGAACCCAATCTTGGAAAACGAGGGCTTTATCATACACTAAGCACAGCCAATGATATCCCCTTAGCTTGTAATTTTCTAGCTTATTGTGATGGTAAAAATGATATCATCGATATCGCTGAAATTTTAAATATGCAAGCTTACGAATTTAAAGATCTTTTGGAGAAAATATTAGAATTTAAGCTTTTGAAAACATCAAATATGAAGACTTGATTTACATCTAAAGGAACTCTTATGAAAGATTTATTTAAATATCAAGATAAAAAATACACCCAAGATGATCTGATTAAAACCCTATATAATTTAGGCGTAAAAAAAGGTGATATTATCTGTGTTCACAATGAAATTTATAGTTTTGGCATACCGCTTTTACCTATTAAAGATTTTTTAAATGCTCTGATAGAATGTCTATTTGAAGCTATAGGAGAAAATGGAACTTTGATAATGCCTACTTTTACTTACAGTTTTTGCAATAATGAAGTTTATGATAAATTAAATTCAAAATGTACAGTAGGAGCTTTAGGAGAATTTTTTAGAAAACAAGCTGGGGTAAAAAGAACCAATGATCCTATTTTTTCCTTTGCGATTAAAGGTGCTAAAGAAGATTTATTTTTAAATCAAGAACAAGAATCTTGTTTTGATGAAAATTGTCTTTATGCTATTCTTGTAAAAAATAAGGGGAAAATTTTAAATTTTGGAAATAAAGATTGTTTTACCTTTGCACATTATCCTATGGAAAAAGTTGGAGTTGATTATAGGTATTTTAAAGAATTTAAAGGCTTAATTATTGATGAAAAAGGCCAAAGTTATCATAAAAGCATTCAATATTATGTAAGAGAGCTTGATGCTTATGAAACGGATGAAAAAATCATAAAATTTTTAGAAAACAAATCTTATTTTAATAAAATAGCCTTTGGTGGAACTTTTTTAAATTTAATTGATGCTCAAGCGTTTTATGAAGATTTAATTCAAGCTTACAAACAGGATGGTCATATTTTTAGAGCTAATTAATACAAAGCTCTGCCACCATCCATAACAATGCTTTGCCCACTCATCCAAGCACTTAAAGGACTGAGTAAAAAAACACATAGATTGGCAATATCATCTTCTTTGCCCACACCCAAAGGATATAATTTTTCAAGCTCTAGATTATAACCATCGCTTCGAGTATTAGAAGCCTTATGAGTCATTTCTGTATCAACATGAGCAGGTAAGATGCTATTAATCCTAAAGTTAAATTTCGCAAAATCTTTTACTAGACTAGTAGTAAGGGTATTAAGAGCACCTTTTGAAGCATCATAAACACTCATTGAAGATATGCTCATTTTTAAAGAAGCCGAGCTAATTAAAACCGTACTTAAATTTTCTGATTTTCTTTTATCGCAAAGACATTTTAACAATTCTAAACAACTAAAAAAATTTACATCAAATACTTTTTTCGCCTCTTCTATATCAATCATTCTTAGCGGTTTAACACATGAAGTTCCAGAAAAATAAGCCATAGCGTTAATTTTTCCATGCTCTTTTACAATATCATCTACTAAATTTTTAATCCCATCTTGAGCATAGAAATCATAAATTTTATATTCTAAATTTTTACATTCTTTTTGCAATTGCTTTAAATTTTCTTCACGTCTTGCTATAGCTATAACTTTAGCTCCAAGAGAATCTAAAATTTTACATGTTTGTTTGCCTAAGCCACTACTTGCCCCCGCAATTAAACAAATTTTATCTTTTAAATGAAAAAAATCTTCTCTCATTTTTCCTCCTTCATTGCCTTTTCATATTGTTCATGGAAATATAAAATCCTTTTTTCTAAATTTTTAGCATAGTGAAATTTTAAATCATCCAAAAATAAACTTCCTTGCACCAAATTAGTCGCTTGTGCATCTTCTTTAAAAATCGTTTTATTCATCGATATAACCTCATTTGCAAAAAGCTCAACATCATGCTTTGCCTTTGCTATATAATTTCTTGAAATAAAATGCGTTTTATTGAAAGTGTGAGGAAAATAATGTTGTATAGAATAAGCATAACCAAAAGTAGAACTAATGATGGTAAATGGAAACAAATGATAAGAAAAATATTTATCCTCAAAGTAATTATCTTGTAAAAAAATAGCTTGATTTCTTTTTAATTTAGAATAAATTTTTTCATTTTTAATTTTTCCACAAGTTTTAGAATTAAAACCTATAAATTTTGGATTGTCTTCTAAATTTAAAATTCCTAAAGATTTTGGGTGTACACAGCCTACATGATAAGCCTCTAAACTATTTTCTATACCCACTTTCCAATTAGAATGATAATTAATTGGAGCGTTAAGACCATTAAAACGATCAATGCTTTTACTGATTTGTTCTAATTCTTCATAAAAGCCTTTAAGTTGTTCTTTTAAATCGTATTTTGGATTATGAGAAAAAAAGATAAAATCTCCACAAAATGCAAGTTTAAGCTTAAAAAGATCGATCTTTTCATTTTCATCAAATTCGCTTTTCATCGCAATAGAAAGTTTTTGATTTTTATAAGTCCAGTGATGATAAAAACATTTTATTTCTCCATTGGATTTGAAAATACTTTCATTATTTCCAAAATTTAAAAGTTTAGCTCCACGATGAGGACAAATATTATAAAAAGCGACAATACTACCTTTATCGTTATAAATTACGACTTCAAAGTCATAAATTCTTAAGATAATATAATCTTTATCATTTTTAATTTCTTCCTTATGGCAACCAAAAATCCAAAATTTTTTATATAAATTTTCACATTCTAATTTTTCAGTGTCAAAATGGATATAATCATTAACTTGTTTCATCTTTTTTCCAATTCATTATTTTTTATAAATTAAACTACAAGAACAATCCAAATTTTCTAAGATGCAAGTTCCTATAGAAAAGCCGACTCCAAAACCCATAAGCATTACATTTTTATAATCTTGATCCTTAGTATCACTGATAAGTAAAGGGATAGAATTTGAACTTGTATTTCCAAAATTTTTCATATTATTTGGAAGCTTTCCTTGAACGCCTAGTTTTTCCTCTAAATAAGAAAGTAAAAAAGTATTAGCCTGATGAAAATACAATTTAGAAAGTTCTTCTTTTTTTAAAGAAGCAAACTCTAGTATTTTTTTAAATTCTAAAGGCAAGTGTTTGAGGGTAAAATCAAAGACTTCAACCCCTTTCATTTGCATATACCCCCCCCCCATAAGGAGCTTTGATGCAATCATATCCTTCACCCAAAGTCTTAAAACAAAAATAGCTCTGACAAGCTTTGTTTTCAATCGCAGTACAACTTACACCATCTCCAAAAAGAAAAGCTATATCTCTAGCATTAAAATCCACCACATCACTACTTATATCACCAGCAAAAAGCAAGACTCGTTTTAAGCCATTAGCGATATAATTGTAAGCGATATTGAGTCCATAAACATAGCCACTACAACCCAAATTCACATCAAAAGCTAAGAAATTATCCTTCCTTAATCCCAAAACTCCCTGTAAATAACAAGCCATAGCAGGAAAGCGAAATTCATTGCTTTGAGAAACCACTATAATAGCATCAATACTATCTTTATCCCAAGAAAGAGTTTTTAAGGTTTCATCAGCTGCCATTAAATACAAATCACTGATTTTTTCTTTATCTTTATTAAGAATATATCTTTGCTCAACGCCGATTTGTTTAATGATCTTTTTCTTATCTTTTTCATCAAAATTGTCAATTTGAGAATTTACAATTTTTTTGCTTGGAACAACAGAACAAATGTGTGCTATATTTCCTTGATGAAATTTTTGCATACTCAAGCTCTAAATTAATCAATTTTAGCTAATTTTAAAACATCTGACACAGTTTTCAAACTAGCGATTTGATCTGAAGTAATATTCATTTGCAATTTTGTATCAAAAAGAGTCATTAAACTCAAAAAAGCCAAACTATCCCAATCTTCAAAATCAGCCAAAACACTATCCTCTTCTAGCATTCCTTCATCTATCATCAAAATTTCTTCTAATGCTTTAAACATTTCTTGTTTATTCATTTTTATTTATCCTCCTAATTAAATTAAGCAAACAATAATTCGCTTTTAAAATCAAGTTTGTTAAAAAAAACAACTCCTATAGATAAACCTACTCCAAAACCAGCCATAATTACATTTGATTTTTGATAAGATTTTTCTTCTGCTAGCAAAATTGCTATGGAAGCACAAGAAGTATTTCCATAGGCCTTGATATTGATCGGAAATGACTCATCTTTAATCTTTAATAATTTTTTGATTTGATTTAAAAGATAGTAATTTGCCTGATGAAAAAAGAAATCATTAATATTGTCGATTTTTAGAGCATTTTCCTTTAAAATATTCAAAATAACTCTAGAAACATTTTTATAACAGAAAATAAAAATCTCTAAACCTTTCATTTCCATACAAGATTTGATATTGATATTTCCATCTTCATCTTCATACTCTTTAAAAGAGTCTTCGCACATAGGATACGCACTTCCACCATGTGGAACAATGATAGCGTTTCTTCCTGACCCATCGGTTTCAAATATAAAATCCGCCTCAAAACCTGGGGCATATTCTAAGGCTGTACAACTAGCCGCATCACTAAACAAAAAAGCTATAGATTGATTTTTAGGATAGACAAAATCATTTATAGGATCTCCCACAAAAAGTAAAATTTTATCACAATTTTCACTTAAATGACTCATGGCGCAAAAAAGTCCATAAACATATCCTGAACATCCCATTACCACATCATAAGCGAAACAATCCTTACTTAATCCTAATTCATCTTGCAATAAAACCGCTGTAGAAGGAAATTTATATTCATGGTTTTGCGAAACAACGATCACCCCTTTAATTTCTTCTTTTTTCCAGCCCAATTTTTCGATGGTTTGCAAACCTGCTTTTTTATAAAGACTCATCATGGTTTCATTAGCATCTCTATCTAAAACATAACGCTCCTTAATCCCCGAAAGACGAATTATTTTATTTTTAGTTTTTTCATCAAAATAAGGATTCTCTATATTTTGAACCTTTTTAGAAGGAAAAATCCCACACACATAAGAAATTTTTTTATCTTTTAACTTCATGCAAATTTTCCGAGTTCTAGCAAATCTTTAACTGTTTTTAAAGATCTAATTTCACTAGGATTTGCTTCAATATTAAGTTCTTTTTCTAATAACATTGCTATTTGCAAAAAAGCAATACTATCGAAATCCGGAAAAGAATTAAGCTCGGTTTCTTCTTTTAAGCCACCCTCATCTGCCATTAAAATTTCAGCAATGGCTTTTAAAAATTCTTTTTTATCCATAAAAATCTCCAAAATTAAATATTAAAATAACAAAATCGTCATATAAAAAATAATATTAACTTTACTCACGTAAAAATATTTTAACATAATTTTGCAATTTTTTGTTATAATAAATTTATTAAATATTATTAAAAATTATTGATTTTTTTAAGGAAACTTAAATGTAAAAATTTTATGAAATTTTAGAAACAAAAGTCGATGAAACTACCGATGTAAGTATGCAAAATTGTCCTTCTTGGAATTCTTTAGCCCATATTGATATCATCATGAGTTTAGAAGAAGAATTTGATATTAAATTTGACAAAGAAAAACTTACTAAGCTGAATTCACAAAAAATTCTTTTAGATGAAATACAAAAGCTAAAAAAATGACCAAAATTTCCCAAAACAATTTAGAAATTTTTGCAAAACTTAGTGGAGATTTTAATCCTATTCATCTTGATGAAGAATTTGGAAAAAATAGCTATTTTGGTGGTCAAATTGTTTATGGAATTTATCAAGTTTTTTTAATATTAGAGCATTTTTTAAAAAATAACAAAATAACAAAAACTATTAAAATTCAAAATTTAAAGGCTAATTTTATCAATCCACTTTTTAAAAATTCAAAATTTAAGATTAAAAATATTTCAAATAAAAGTCTTATAAAATATGAAATCATTAGTGAAGATAAAATTTTAAGCAAAATTGAATTTGAATTTTTAAATGATGAAAATCAAATTTCTTATGAAAATTTATCATTTTCAAAATATGATGCGATTTTAAGTCCCAAATTAAAAGGAGAAAATCTAAAAGAAAAACTTGTATGTGATTTACAAACCTTAAAAAAGATTTTTCCTTTGTGTTCTTTATATCTTCATGCCCAAAATATAGTTGTTTTACTTGCTAGTACTCGCATAGTTGGTATGAAAATCCCAGGATTTCATAGTATATATTCTAATTTAAATTTGGATTTTTCAAGGACAAATGAAGAACAAACATTGAGCTATAATTATGAAAAACACCACTCAATTGACTGTTTTTTAATTAATATTTTAAGCCCTTGTAAAGGAAATATTAAAGCCTTTATTCGACCAAAACTCATAGAAAATTTAAACTTTGAAAAACTTTCTTTAAAATATCAAGATATTTTCAAAACTCAAAAATTTAAAGATCAAAAAGCATTGGTTATAGGAGCTAGCAATGGACTTGGCAATACTTGCGCCAAAATTTTAGCCTTAGGAGGGGCTAAAATTTTGGCCACTTATCACAGCAAAAAAATACACGAAGATATTTTAAATTGTAAATTTATAAAATATGATGTTTTAAAACCTAGTAAAATTTCTGTAGAAAAGATTAAAAAATTTAATCCCACTCATATTTATTATTTTGCAACGCCAAAAATTTCAGTACAAAATAATCACTTAAGCCGCGATATATTGATTCAATTTTTAGATTATTATATTTTTGGACTCGATAAAATTTTAAATTTCATTCAGCCTTGCAGTATCACTTCTTCTTTTGTTGAAGATTTGCCTTTGGATATGAAAGAATATAGCATCGCTAAAGCCGCTATGGAAATTTATATGCAATATCTTAAAAAAACAAAAAATATAGAGGTTAATACACCAAGATTTCCAAGAGCAAAAACCAATCAAACTTTAAGTTTAATACCGCAAGATTTAAAAGAAACTGATGAGCTTATCATATCAATGCTATCAAAGGAGATAAAATGAATCTATTTTCACACAATTTAAAACGCAATGAACTCATAAAATATAGCAAAGAGTTGGATTTTAACAAAAGTCAAGAAATTATTGTAAATATCCATAGAAATCATGCTTTTGAAGGTATATCAAGCATCATTGCTCCTTTTTTGCATTTTTCAAATCTACAAGCAAAATTTAATTTCAGTGCTTATGATGATAGTTTCAATTTTACGGGGGGGGGATTGCCCAAAAAGCTGATTTAGAAATTCTATGGGTTGATTTAAATCGTTATGATGTCAATGCGCAAGACTTTTTTAAAGAAAAAATCTTAGAATTAAAAAATATATCTCACAGTCCTATTTTATGTATTTTTCTAGGAGAAAATATAAATTTAGAAATTCCGAATTGTCAAATTTTTAGCGCAGAAAAACTCTTAAAAGATTATTTTAATCTAGAAGATATTTTAGATCTTGAAAAAGAAGAAATGAGTGGCACAAAACTAAATAATAAAGCTTTGATTTATTTAGCTCAAATTTTAGGGCTTAGTCTTATTCCGGCTTTATTAAAACCTGCTTTAAAAGCCATTGTTTTAGATCTTGATAATACTTTATATAAGGGCGTTTTAGGAGAAGATGGTATAGAAAATCTTAAAATTACCCCTGCGCATAAAAATTTGCAAGAAAAAATTCAAGATTTTAAAAAACAAGGATTTTTACTTGCATTAGCTTCCAAAAATGAAGAAAATGACGCTAAGAAACTTTTTGAAACAAGAAAAGATTTTATTTTAAAATGGGATGATTTTGATGCAAAAATGATCAATTGGGAAAGCAAAGGTGAAAACATTGCAAAAATAGCAAAAAAATTTAATATAGGTGCTGATGCTATGCTTTTTATCGATGATAATATTGCTGAACTTGAAAATGTCAAATACACAGGGGTTAAAACACTTTTAGCCGATGAAAATATACTGTCTAAAATGAAACTTTACCCTAACCTTCTTAAATTTCAAAATACCCAAGAAGATAAAATCCGAGCCAAAGATATAGCGGCTAATGCTCTAAGGGAAGAGCTTAAAACCTTAAGTGATGAAGAATATTTCAAAAATCTAAAAATATGTTTAAAATTTAACAAAAATGACACGGAAAATATTACTCGCATTAGTGAATTATTGGGTAAAACAAATCAATTTATCGCAAATTACACCCGTTTAAATTTAGAAGAAGTTGCAAACTATATGAAAAAATCACTCATTATAAATATAAGCATGAGTGATAAATTAAGCGATAGTGGGATTATTGCTATTTTTCTTTTTTCTTTAGAACAAAATAAAATATTTATAGATGATCTTTGTATATCTTGTAGAGCCTTAGGACGCAAACTTGAAGAAAGGATGTTTTTCAAAGCCTTTGAAATGGCTATAAATTTCTTTAATATCTCAAAAAATATCCCAGTAACTCTTTATTATAAAAAAGGTGATCGAAATACTCCTTTTTTAAATTTTTTGGAAAAAATATCCTCTAAGATAAAAGAAAATCAAGCTTTAATTGATTTCAAAGAATTGAATTTTCAAGGATTAACAATTTTTGAAAGTTGATAATCCTTATTCTTAACTACTCAATATTTTATATGAATTTTAAAGAAGTTTAAGATAAAATAAAAAACTTTAGAAAAAATTTACATCGTTTATTAAAGGAAAAT